>NZ_CP025795.1:1200000-1500000 GCF_002906655.1 Vibrio hyugaensis
GTTAAACCGCATGCGTAAATCTCAGTTTAAGCCAACCAACTGATTCTATCGTTCAAGAACCTAAAGAAGAATTAAATAAGGCAGCGTTTCATCGCTGCCTTTTTATGTTCAACTGTTTTCTAGTTAACTATCCGTTTCTTAATACGTTCCACGCATCACACAGCACACGAAAGCGTTCTGCGCTGCCGTTTTCTCTATCTGGATGCCAACGCAACGCTAATTTTCGCCATTGCTTACGGATCTCCACTCTTGTCGCGTCGCGCCCTAACTCAAACAGACTCAACGCTTTGGACCTATCAATACAAGAACTGGATGAGCCACCAATGAAGTGTTGATAGCGATTCCAAAAGTCATTCAGCAATCGGCGTACCTCTCCTTCGTTGGCTTCATAATTACTCCAGTCGAGGTAGTATTCTCGTAACGGATTCGTCGTATCGATAGTATGGCGCGTAGCTTCTAATGAGGACATTAACACCATGTCCATGGCTTCAACTTGCAGCCAACCTTCTGGATATAACGTTTCTTGTAATTGAAAGAGCGCATTCATCAACAAGAAGTTACGTTTGAAGAGATCTTTATCTGGAGATGAGTCTAATTGGGCAATGTAACCATGCTCACTCAATTCATGAGCTAGAGTATGCACTTTCCAGCCTGAAGGTTTCTTTTTGAGGATTTCGAGAATCGGCCATAACAATGGGTTTTCCATATCATGATGACCACGTTGGCAAACGTCATGTTGTTCGTCCATGCATCCTCTTTGTTTTCACGGTGTATTCTCTAAAGCTAGTCAATTTGTACCATAAACACAAAAAGGCCGACAGTAAGAAACGGTCGGCCTTTTGAACGAAGATCTCATTGATTTAAATAACGCCGAGTTCTCGTAGTCGTTCCATCAGGTAACTATGTGCTGTGTAACGTTCCGAAAGCACTGTATCAGGCTTTGGATGGAGGAATAACGGCAAAGAAATGCGGGAGTTCTCTTGACGCCCCCCCGTTGGGTTGATGACTCGGTGCGTCGTTGATGGGAAGTAACCCCCTGATGCTTCTTGTAGCATGTCACCAATGTTGATGATCATATTACCAAAGTCACAAGGCACATCTAACCAATCACCTTCTTTGCTCTTAACTTGCAAGCCCGGCTCATTTGCCGCAGGCAGCACCGTGAGTAAGTTGATGTCTTCATGAGCCGCAGCGCGAATTGCTCCCGGTTCTTCTTCACCCGTCATTGGTGGGTAATGCAAAACGCGTAGCAATGTTTTGTCGCTATTGTTGATCATTTCAGACAGCGCAATAGAAAACTTCTCTTGAACCTCTTTCGGTGCGTACTCTTCTACCCAGCCAAGTAATTCTTGAGCAAATGCGTTCGCACGTTCGTAATACTCTAAGATTTCTTTTTCTAGCTGCACAGGGATCTGACCCCATGGGTATACATGGAAGTACTCTTTGATGTCTTTTACGCTGTGGCCTTTCGCAACTTCAGAAACGGAAGGTGGAAAATAACCGTCTTGTGTTTCAACATTAAATTGGAAATCGTTTTTTTGCGCTGAGCTGAAAAACTCGTACCAGTTTTTGTAAATTGACTCGACCAGCTCTTGTGGGATTGGGTGGTTTTTTAATACACCGAACCCAGTTTCACGTAGTGAGGTGACGAACTGTTGAGCAGCATCGTCAGCAAGATAATCGACAGTTTCCAGTTTCATGACTTTAGTTCTTTTTTATTAGACTGAGTCGTGAATTCTATGGATGGGCATGTTGTAAATCAAACTTTAATGAAATGTTTCCGCGCAAACGTTTTATTGTTGAGCAGTTTGCCAATATATCAACAAAAACAGTAATCATTATTTTGATAAAACAAACAATTGCACAGCGTTCAATTAAGTGTAATCATAACGTCAGTATTTAATTGAAGGATCAATTTCTCTATGAAGAATACTTCTACCTTATTGGGTTTAACCATTTTCTATGCCGTCGTATTTCTGTTTTCAGCGTTAGAGCCGAGCTCTCGAGCGGTGTGGTTCGCCGAAATCGTACCAGCCATTGGTATTCTCATCGCGATTTGGGCACTGTCTATTCGTTACCAATTCAGTAACACCGCTTACGTATTGATGTTCATTTGGCTTTGCTTACACACCATTGGCGCAAAATACACGTTCGCAGAAGTCCCCTTTGACTGGTTTAACAATTTGATTGGGTCTGAGCGCAACAACTTCGACCGAGTCGCGCACTTTTCTATTGGCTTATACGCATACCCAATCGCTGAATATCTGATTAATAAAAAGAAAATCAGCGCAAGCTTCGCTTCTTGGTTTGCTCTGTTTGCAATCATGTCGTTAGCGGCTGGCTACGAGATCATTGAATGGTGGTACGCCGCGATTGCGGGTGGAGATGAAGGCATTGCCTTTCTGGGATCACAGGGCGATATTTGGGACGCCCAGAAAGACATGTTGTGCGACACCATGGGTGCGATAGTTTCTTTGTTATTACTGACAACTCAACGTCGATTGGCGAAGCCATTCTAAATACGGATTAAACCCTTCGACAATTGGGACCTGTACGATTTGAGCAACTTCATATTCGTGCAGGTCTTTTATTTTGTCTTCCACTAATGCATACAAATCACGCCGCGTCTTAATCACCATGAGCCATTCGTTATCGCTGCAAATTTCCCCTTTCCACACATAATGACTTTCTATTGGCATAGTTTGAATGCACGCCGCGAGTTTAGCCTCTAGTAGACCTTTGATAATTTCATCTCGGTTTTGTTGTGTACCCGCTGTACTCAGTACCATGCAGTAATCATGTTGTTCGCTCATAACTGACTCTTATTTCATCGTGACCTTGCCGCCAATCATCTTGAAGGCCGGCGTTCCTCTTACCAACGTATCTCGTGCAAACTCTTGCTCGCAACCCGGACAAACACAAGGCACTTTAGTGAAGTCTTCTACAATACGTTCTTTAAAACATTTGACCAAAGCACCCTTTCCTCCTTTACGGTATTTAAACAGCTGAGCTTTGCATTTTGCGCAGTATATTTCGACGGTTTTTGTCGGTTGTTTTTTATTCGGTTTCGCCATTTTTCTCTATTTCTGGTTTTACCCATACATTGCTAAAGTCGAACCAGCCTAGTGCGTTGCATTTGGCGTTTTGTAATGCGCCACTGTGGTCTTTGTTTACGCCAAGCCAACAGTGGAACATCGGGATGACTTGGCAACTTTTCACTAATTGTCGACCAAGCTCTCGTGCAGGAAAATCATTGTGTTGCCCTGCTCGCCACTGATCCACCAGCGTTGCCCATCCAGAAAAGTCGTACCCTGCGCTAAATTTATCGATATCACTGTAGTCTAGTAGCCAACCTGCTAGTGCGTCATTGCGATTAGTGGCAATACCCATGGCTTTAATCCAAATATCCACTTCTTCTGGGGAAGGCGGCTGAGTATCATAGCGAATGAAATCTACATCGATACCATGCGGCTTTAACAGTGTTTTAATGGCCTTCCCGATGACCGGAAACATTGGGTGTTTTTTCTGATAAGCAACACAAATCGTTTTCTCTTTTTGAGGCGCATCACCTCCCATTGTGGGCTTAAGATCTATCCAACCAGGTTTTAATCCAAATGCTTGAAGCACTCCGAGTTCGATGACCTTATCTTGTGGCACAAGAGAGTAAATTTGATAACTGTTCAATACCTGACTTAGGAACTCTGCCCAACGTGGGTCTTTCGCTATCCCTTTGTTTTTATTGAGTAGTAAAAAGGTACAGCCCGGGTCCAGTTCGACTTCATCGGTGGAGGCTTGTTTGTCCATTTGTGGTTTTGACAAGCTTGGGTAAACCATCGAAGAGTACGCTTCATCAATCACCCAGACTTCGACTTGGTCAAGTAGCGGACGTAGTCCAAAATAACCGTCAAACGCTGTTAATATCAGTCGTTTGTCATCGTTTACTTTGACTTGAAATGGACCTGTACCAACGGGTTTTCGATCAAACTCTTCTGAGCGAAGCGTCTTGGGAAGCAGGACTTTCGCCTGAGACTCACTCAACGCGAGGGGCAAATACTTATCAGGACGTACAAGATGGATGTCCACCGTCCACGGTTCTGGTGAAATCACTTTTTCTATATGAGAAAACAGATTCAAGCCACTCAATGCAGAAATGCTTTCAATGACACAGTCCGTCGTGAGCAACTCTCCATTATGGAAACGAACACCTCGGCGCAAATAAAAACGCCAATGGGTATCGGATAGCGCTTCCCAATAGTGCGCCAAATCCGGCTGCAGTTGTTCGTTGTCGTCGAGCTTAGTCAAACCGCTGAATACTTGTCGGGCAATATGTTGCTCAGACCGACGCATCGGTTTCTGAGGATTCAACATGGCTAATGGCCGATAGTAAGGCAAACGGACGACTTGCTCACCCTGACGGTGCTGCAAACCAAGGTAGCCTTGGATTACTTGAGTCAGTTTGGCGGCATCATTGTCTAACGCTTCTAAAGCTTGCCCGATTTTTCCTTCATCAAGATAACGACGAGCCAAGTTTTCACTCACGTCACTGCGATTACGTTTAAAGACAAGTTTAGAGAGTTTTCCTCGACCAGCGGCAGGATGCCACTCAATCCACCCTTCTTCCTCTAATTTATTGAGAACGATTCGGGCATTACGTCGAGTACAAAAGAGCGCTTCGGTAATGTCTTCGAGTTGAACTTCCGTGTCATTACCAGAAAATTTTTCAAACAGTGTTTCGAATTGAACACGTAAACGAGGACTGCTCATAAAGAGGAAATTTTAGTTTTCATTGCGATAAACTAAGTTTCCTCATTTTTTGCAAAAAGTGCAAACCTCGTAAGTGAAATTATTGAATGTCGATACCAATTTCTTGCGCTACTTGGCGTAATTGATCTTCATCGTCGAGTTTGATCGACCATTTTGTTTCTGCGCCATGTGCTAACACCACATTCGCGCCACGACCAAGCAATTGAATTGCATCAATTTGGGCTTGCATTGTCACCATACCCGAACCGGTTAACTTGATGACAATTTCACGTTGGGTTGCGATGATCTTACCCAGAGAAAATTCGATAACCATGCCTTACCTTCGTAGAATTACGCTGTCTTTTCTTTTTGATGTTTGACTGCAATGGTCAAACGACTGGTGCAAACCAAACGTTCTCGTTCGTCGGTAATATTGATCTGCCAAACTTGTGTAGATACGCCTAAATGCACTGGTGTGGCCGTCCCAATAACGTAACCGCTTCTCATCGCACGCACATGGTTGGCATTAATGTCTAAGCCAACGCAGTAACTGCCTTCGCCCACACAGAAATTAGCGGCAAGTGAGCCTAACGTTTCTGCTAACACAACCGATGCACCACCATGAAGCATCCCTAATGGCTGATGAGTAAAGCTGCACACAGGCATGGTCGCGGTAAGCGAGTCGTCAGTGAAGTCGGTATAGACGATTTGCAGATGTTCCATCATGGTGTTCTTAGACGTAGCGTTAAGAACCTCCAAGCTCATTGGCTTTTTCCAAATACTCATGTTTTCGCTCTTATTCTAACCAGTTACAACCACTGGCAATCTCGATTTGAAGTGCCTCTAGGATAGTCCCGATCGTAACATCACTTCAAGACGAAACACATCGTTCAACGTGATCAACATATACCCAAGTAACGTCGAGATGCTAGGTTCAGCGAGAATGACTTGGTTTGTAGACGCGGCGCCGATTTAAAGGTCTAGTGGGTCTAAATCAAGAATCGGCAACAAAGTATGCAAGCCAAGGCAACTCGCCCTTCGGGAGCTTGTCATTGACCCGATTGCTGCGTCAAACAACTTGGAAAGAGCTGGCTATTACGCTGCGTTGTTTTCCTTGAACTCGACTCAATGACAACGCTCTGAATCCTACATCTTGAAGTCACTTGGGTATAATGGCTTAAAGTTTCTTTACTAAGCGTTATACTATTGGTACAAAACAAAAAATATTTATATGGACCCCACTATGAGAACATGGATTAAAGCATCAGTGCTTTTCACTATAGCTGGCTTAACAGCGTGCAGTTCTTCCCCTACTGGCCGCAATCAGATTTTAATGTTTTCTGATCAAGAAATGTCTTCACTTGGTGCAAAATCGTTTGATCAAATGAAGAAAGAGATCCCGATCAGCAAAGACAAGAAAACCAATGCATACGTTCAATGTGTTGCCAAACAAATCACTGATACCATTCCGCCACAAGCTGGGTTTAAAGATTGGGAAGTGGTTGTCTTTGATAGTGACCAAGTGAACGCCTTTGCGTTACCCGGCGGCAAAATTGGCGTATACACAGGACTGTTGAAAGTCGCTAAAAACCAAGACCAACTAGCAACCGTTATTGGCCACGAGGTTGCTCACGTCCTAGCGGATCACAGTAACGAACGCCTCTCTCAAAGCCAACTCGCCAACGCAGGGTTGTCCCTTGCTAATGTTGCAATCGGCGCCTCTGAATACAAGCAATACCAACAAATGACCATGGCGGCATTAGGTGTTGGTGTTCAGTATGGTGTGATTCTTCCTTATGGTAGAACTCAAGAGTCGGAAGCGGATATTGTTGGCCTTGGCTTTATGACAAAGGCGGGATTCGACCCGAATCAGAGCGTCGATCTTTGGCAAAATATGGGCAAAGCCGGTGGCGCGCAACCACCTGAGTTCTTCTCAACTCACCCATCGCATAACACTCGTATCAGAGATTTGCAGGCCACCATTAAAACCTTGCCAGCTTCTACCGTGAAAGCTCCGAAGTGCGGGTAATTTAATGTTTTAGGTTGTATTACGTAAAAATACATAATTAATCTAACACCAAAAACACGAAAGCTCCGTTAGGCTAAAACCTACCGGAGCTTTCTTTTTAGTTCTTGTCTTTATGGCCCCTGCTTCAGACGAGATTGGTCAGCTCGAGAGCGAAAATTAGGTGCCCAGAATTTGCAATGGCAAACTGAGTAAGCTATCTCCTAACCCAGCAAAGTACCAAATGATCGCCACAAAGCCACCGACGGATACTAAGTACCATGCAAACGAGAACAGTTGGCCATAACGAGTTAACGGCAATAAGTGGCTATGATGTCGCGTTCGCCATTCCATTACCACTTCTAGCATGCCCATCATTAATAGAAACCCTAATAACGTTAAACCAAACGTGTAACTGATATAGATTCCAAACAATGCTGCAAGAATACTACCGACAAGCCCGACCCAAGTGTTCATTGAAAAGGTAATGCTTTTTAAGACGTGACCACCATCTAAAGGTAGAATCGGCAATAGGTTGAAAAGGTTTAACAGTGCATTAAACACCGCCAACCCTGCGAAGATCATTTCTCCAGTCATCCAGTAAAGAACGGTGAAAATGATACTAAGCACCAAGCCAAAGAACGGCCCCATTATGGAAATAACCACGTCTTGCCATCGAGTATTTATCTTTTCATCACTCAGCGCTAAACCACCAAGAAACGGGATGAGATAAATTCCTTTGGTCTTCATGCCGAAGTACTTCATCGCCTTAATGTGCCCGTACTCGTGAAAAACAAGACACGCCAACAATGCCAAAGCAAACTCAATGGAAAATAACCAGGAGTACGCTGCTAGACTTGCCGACGCAAGCGCGACCTTGATGACTTTCGCACTCTTCAGTGCTTTCATCCCCAGTGACACCATACCGATTAAACTAAAACGCTTTTCGGTTGGCGGCGCTTCAACCGGTATCTGACGCTCAATGTCTTTTTCGTTTCTTGTCCCTTCGGTAACCAAAACATCGTCGACAAACGCTTGATATTTGAAATCAAACGGTTGCCAATTTAGCTCACAGTCGAGTTGGCAAGATAAGATCTCTTCCGCTGAAGAAAGCTTAAATTGATGTGAGGTTTTGCCTGAATCATCCTCACTGGCATCAATTTGCGATACCAAAGTGTTATCCCAAAACAACTGCTGCCATCCAGCCATTGACCCTTCTAATCTCAATGGTCTCCCAAGAAATTCAATGTGTAGTAATTCCACGCTATTCCCAATGCGATAAACACGAAGTGCGGATTATGCCTGTAAAGGAATCGAACGAAAAGCATGTTAACAACTAGTGTTTGACTATCATTTAACCATCAGATTTACAAAAAAACTCTGGTCGTACCATTTGTTATAAAAATATCACCATAATACATGGCCTTACTAAATGCCATTTGACCTATGCATCAAATTTAAAACGTAATATAGGTATGATCTTTGACAAGTTAATAAACATACAATTAACATTATCGTTACATCGCAGTTGTAATTCGAACCGACAACAGCTGGTGTAATCGCTACACAACAATTACAAAGACTTCGGTCTAACATAATGACACCCTAGGAGGGTCAAGGATGAACAAGAAGCACTGCTCTCTGCTTACAATTTCAATATTGTTTGCGTGTAATGCCCAATCGGCGGGCTTTCAGGTTGCTGAGCACTCGGCATCTGGTCTTGGTAGAGCATTTTCAGGTGAAGGCGCGGTTGCGGATAATGCAAGCGTATTAGCGCGTAACCCAGCTGCGATGACACTTTTTAAAGAAGCTCAATTTTCAGGTGCGCTGTCTATTGTCGACCCTGAAGTTAACGTCTACGACACTTACCATAAAGAGCACGCTGACGACGTGGCACCGCTACAAATCGTTCCAGCGGGTTACTACATCAGCCCAATCAATGATCAATGGGCTTGGGGTATTGGTATGTTCACTACCTATGGTGTTGCGACTGATTACCCAGATGATATCTCTGCCGGTGATATGGCGGGCGATACCTCCCTACTTTCCGTCAACCTAAACCCTAATATCGCTTATCGCATTAACGAGCAATTCAGCGTGGGTGGTGGTATTAACTTGGTATACGCACACGCAGAGTTAACTCGCCACAAAGGTGCACTTGCTCCGCTATTTGGCCCTGACAGCAAGAAGTCAGACAACCTCATTGGTATGGAAGGCGACACGTTTGCTTGGGGTTGGAACATTGGCGCTTTATACGAGCTGAATGAAAACAACCGCTTTGGCTTTGGTTACCGTTCTAAAGTGGACCTTGACTTTGATGAAGGTGAATTCAGCAGCTATGACTCTGGTGTCGCCAACGCTGCAAAAGTAGATGGCCGTCTGCAGATTTCTCTTCCGTCTATTATCGAACTTTCAGCATTCCATCAGTTAAACGAAACGTGGGCGATCCACTACGGCTGGCAACAAACGGACTGGAGCACATTTAAAGAATTAAAAGCAACCAGTAAAGATTGTGCTGGTGGAGTGTGCTTCTTCAAACCTGAAAAATACGAAGACAACAACCGTTACTCCTTCGGTGGTACATACACTCTGAACAACCAATGGACACTTCGCGCGGGTATCGCCTATGACGAGCAAGCCGGTGAAGCCACATTGAGTATCCCTGATAGCGACCGTTTTTGGTACAGCGCAGGCGTGACTTATGCAATGAAAGAAAACCTAACCTTCGATGCAGGTTTTGCTTTCGTCAAGAGTAAGTCTGGCTCGTTTACTGAAACCAACGCCGCGGATCAAGAGATCACATTTGATTCAGAAGGTACGGCCTACATCAGTGCTGTACAAATGAACTACACGTTCAAGTAATTAGGATTAACGGAGTAAACCAATGAAACATACGTTTAAACTATCACTGCTTTGTTCTGCAATCCTACTTGCAGGTTGTGGTGACAATACATCGAGCTCTGGTACATCAGATACACCGACGTTTGAGCCCGAAGTACAAGCGCTACTTGACCGCAACACATCGATTAGCTTTACATTGCAAGGTGCAGATGCAGACGTTCCTGCGCCATCTTACTTATTGATGGATAGCACAGACGGAACGCTTGGCCTTCCAACAGGCGGGGACGATGCATTAACCAATCCCCTAGCTGCCATGAACACAATGGATGGTTGGTCAACGTCTATGCCAATCGTTCTTAACTTCAATGGCGATGGTTTTGCTGACGGCCTTGTTACTTCTGGTATCAGCGTTATTAAAATAAACCAACGTCTTACCGATTGGGATGGCGCTTCAAACCCAATCGAAAAAGTACTTACGCTGGGTACTGACTACATTGTACAAGCGAGCGGCAATTCTCTCTACATTCAGTTTATGAACTCTTTGGACGAATCTGGCGAATACATCTTCGCGGTAACTCAAGCGATTCAAGACGTAAACGGAAATCCAATTGGTACATCAGGAAGCTACGCGACAGGTAAAACGAAAGAGATCGTTTATGAGACTGGTGACTTAGCTTCAGTACAGGCAGCCACAACAGCAGTAGAGGGTATTTTCGGGCTCGCAAGTGTCAACCCTGCTGATATTGTTTACTCATCATGGTTTAGCACACAATCTGTAGGCGATACGCTTGCTGCAGTGAAAGGCGTCACGGCAACCGGTTTTGCTACTGGTGCTAATACGTTAAATACTGTGTACAAAAACGACGCAAATGAAGGTGCCATTGACCTTTCTACCGCATACACTCTGACAATGGGGACGACACAAGACTTTATTACAGCACTTGACGCTGATGAAGACTTTAACAAGTACGTTAGTGATCTGGATGCAGCTAAAACAGCAATCAAAGGCTTATATGCTGGCGCTAACGTGGCGGTCAATGTAACGCAAGGTGTTGCAAAACTGCCTCATTATCTAGAGAAAGGCGCTGACTGGAACATGCAACCAATGGTTTCTGCAATGCCTAGCCTTGCTAAAGTCAGTGCTGCACTAGCGGATGAAGGCGAACAGGCGAATATGGTTCAACAGCTTTCTACTGGTGTATTTGCCGATGATCCTGTAGATGTCACTAAGTTAGCTACGGACCCGACAGAGCAGTTAAAGCTTGTTGGTTCGACTCTGTATCTAACGGACGGAACACAACTGGATAGCGACCGTATTATCACTCGTTATTCACCTGTACCAGTGGTTAAATCACTCGAAGACGTCGAGTTCTTGTTGTTTACACCGCAAACTGGCACACCTACAGATGTCGTGATTTACCAACACGGTATTACATCAGCTAAAGAAAATGCGTACTCTTTTGCGTTTAATATGGTTAAAGCAGGTGTTGCTGTTATTGCAATCGATCTACCAATCCATGGTACTCGTAGTCTAGATGACCAACGCTCTGCCAACGCAGATGTACTGGCTTACCTGAACCTTTCTAACCTAGCAGTGGCGCGTGATAACCTTCGCCAAAGCGTGCTCGATGTGCTGGGTTTACGAGCAAGCTTGGTCGTTTCTGCGCAAGCTGGTTTATTAGCAAACAGCCCACTTAGCGGCTTCAACCCAATGGCTGGTTCAAAAGTTAAAATGCTTGGCCATTCGCTTGGTGGTATCGTCGGTACTTCTGCAGTAGCAGCGGCGAACAACACATTGGGTAGCCCAACGGCAGACGCGTTGTACACATTCAGCGGCGCATCAATTCAAAACGCAGGTGGCCAAATTGGTAACCTACTGCTTGGTTCGTCTAACTTTGGCCCGCAGATCAAACACAACTTAGCTTATGCAGCATCAGCAGACTACGCTGATTACGCTGATGCATCTTGTACCGGAAAGCCAGACAAAGAGTGTTACGAGTTTTTTGAAGCAAACGCGAGTGCTGAAGACTTAGCTAAATTAAACGCTGGCTTCTCTAGCTTTATCTATGCGGCACAAACGACGTTAGATACGGTTGATCCATTTACTAACGCGAGTGACCTAATGGCTTCAGGTTCGCTATCAACACCATTCTTTATGACAGAAGTCGATGGTGACGATACCGTACCAAACAATGTTGCAAACGCACCATTCGCGGGTACTGAACCTCTTGCGGCTAAACTTGGGCTAACAACTGTGAACAGTGCAAATACTGCGGTATCTCCTTCTGCTAGCTTTGTTCAATTTAATGCGACAGCGACACACAGTACGTTTGCATCCCCAGGGGGAACACTGGCTGACTTAGACCATCATGTAGAAATGCAGATGGAAAATGCTGACTTCCTAATGGATGATATGTTAACAGGTGTCACCAATACCTCTGTACTTAAGTAAGTATCTTTAGCAATACCAAAGCCCAGTTTTGAACTGCCCCCCAATAGTTGGACACCAATTATTGGGGGTCTTTCATGTCCAAATATAGTCGTGAGTTGAAGTGCATCTTAGCCAAGCAGTGCTTAGGTGGTGTGTCATCTCGTCTTTTAGCCAAACAATATTCCATTTCCTCGAGGCAAATCAGGTACTGGGCGCAAGTCTTTGCCATTCACGGTACTGATTCATTTACATCGATGGCTTACGCTTCGACTGCTCACACTAAACTACAAGCACTCAATTTAATGTGGACGAATAGCTGGTCTCTCACGCACACTAGTGCCATCTTAAATCTCTCAACTCCTGGGGTACTTTCCGTCTGGCTCAAAAGATATAGAGAGCGAGGTATTCAAGGGCTTGAGCGCCAAGCAATAGGAAGGCCTCCCATGAAACAGCAACCTCAACATCCCCTAAAATCGGATGATGAAAAGACTCTTGAGGAGCTGAAAGAAGAGCTCGCCTACTTGAGAGCAGAGAATGCTGTCCTAAAAAAGTTGGAAGAGTTAGCGCAGGAAAAGAAACGCCGTCAAACAAAGAAAAACGGTAATAGCTCTAACTCTGAGAAATACATACCCTTTAAAGCACTTACTCCAAGCACTCCAACTTGCGAGGAGTGCGTTTTATTATCAAGCGCAAGCGAGCAAGCGCTCCGATAACTATGCGACTGAGCGGGAGTTAATAAAATCCATTTATCATGAGCACAAGGGGCGGTATGGTTATCGTCGTATTCACTTAGCGTTGAAAAACCAAGGTGTCATACTAAACCACAAGACCGTTCAGCGGCTGATGATACAACTCGGCCTGAAGTCGACAGTTAGACCTAAGAAATACCGTTCTTACCGAGGTGAATCTGGAAAAGTCGCGCCTAATGTCTTGAAAAGAGATTTCAGTGCGACCAAGCCAGATGAGAAGTGGGTAACCGATGTCACGGAGTTCAAAGTCAAAGAGCAGAAAGTCTACCTGTCACCAGTCATTGATTTGTTTACTCAAGAAGTAGTCGCTTATAAAGTGGCGAAGAATGCACGCTTACCTCTTGTTACTGATATGCTGACGGAAGCGCTCTCGAAGCTAGATAGGGGTTCAAAACCGGTTATACATAGTGATCAAGGTTGGCAGTATCGTCATTGGTCATATCAGAAAAAAGTCGTCGACAGTGGATTAACGCAAAGTATGTCGAGAAAAGGTAACTGTTTAGACAATGCCGTTGCTGAGAACTTCTTCGCACTGCTGAAGACAGAGATGTACCATAATCAGTCCTTCAAAGACGCGAATGATCTTATAGAGCAAATTGAAGAATACATCGAGTATTACAACACCAAACGGATCAAGGCAAAACTAAAAGGCCTGACTCCGATTGAATATCGAAATCAGGCCTTACAAGCCGCTTAACAGAAATGTCCAACTCTATGGGGTCACTTCATTTCGACTGGGCTTTTTCGTTTCAGTGCTATTCAAACCCACTCATATTTCCTCTGCTATAGTTAAGTCGATGTCTTTGTCTAACTCACTTGTTTAAAAAGGAAAACTCTATGCGCGTATTGACCGTGATTGCCACTGCACTACTTCTTGCCGCTTGCGGTAGCAGCCAATATCTTATGTCAACGAATGAAGGGAAAATCATTACCTCTTACGGCAAGCCTGATCTCAATGAAGATACTGGTATGTACGAATATGAGGACGTAGATGGAAAAGAAATGAGCATTTCTAAAGACCAAGTTGTACAGATCATTGAACGATAAAACACCGTGCCCTCTGGAAAACAGAGGGCACTTCTCATTCACTCTGAATAACTCAACTTGAAACTAATAGCCTTTATCAATGCAACTAATTCATCATTCAAAACAATCAACACCCTTATTTATATTCTCACTATTATTTGGTTAGCGAATATTTTACATCTTCACTCCTTTCAGGTTGGAATATTGTAAAATCTCGCCTTTAATTCTCTAACACCCTTTTATTTCTCAGGATAAAGTGGATAATACCGCCACCAAAAAAACATTACTAAGGTGAGTCCTTATGTCTATCGAAGCTACTTTGCTTGCTCGCTGCGAGTCAAAATGTGAACTGTGTTCTTCTGAATCTCAACTAACAGCATTTGCTGTTCCACCACACGGTAACGTGACTGTTGATACTGCTATCATGGTTTGTGATAAGTGTCATGGTGAGATCGAAGATCCTAAAGACATTAACCACTGGCGCTGCCTAAACGACAGCATGTGGAGCCAAGTACCTGCGGTACAAGTCACTGCATGGCGCCAACTTACTCGCCTAAACTCTGAAAGCTGGGCTCAAGATGCTCTTGACATGATGTACATGGAAGAAGAGCAAATGAACTGGGCAATGAAAGGTATGTCTGCTGACGACAAAACGGTTGACTGCAACGGCACTGAACTTAAAAAAGGTGACGACGTAACCGTAATCAAAGACCTACCAGTTAAAGGTACAAACCAAGTAATCAAACAAGGTACTGTTATTCGTGGTATCAGCCTTGGTGATGATCCTAAACTTGTTTCAGGTAAGGCAAACGGCGGTCAGTCAATGTACGTGATCGCTGAGTACTGCCGTAAGAAGTAATCTCGATATTACTTTCGAAGTTTAACGGGGTTCCAATTGGGACCCCGTTTTCGTTTCTAACTTCCGCTTTCTTCTACTTATCTATTTTATCGCTGTCATTCCTCGCTTTCGCTCTCAAGCATTTTCGATTATGGTTCGAGAAGGAACAAATTAAGATGGATTGTTGTATGAAGAAGTTAACCATTCTTGATGGTGGTATGGGCCGTGAACTCAAACGCATTGGGGCACCTTTCTCGCAGCCACAATGGAGCGCTCAAGCTCTGATTGAATCTCCCGAGTACGTCTATCAGGCGCATCAAAGCTTTATCAATGCTGGGGCGGAGATCATTATCGCCAATAGTTATGCTTGTGTACCGTTTCATCTTGGTGAAACACTCTACGAACAACGTGGTAGTGAGCTTGCTCGTCAAGCGGCTCAGATTGCACAAGAATGCGCAAATCAATCACCAAACGACATTATCGTCGCAGGCTGTATTCCCCCCGCATTTGGTAGCTATCGCCCTGACCTATTTGAAAAAGAGCAAGGCGAACAGATCTTCGAAACGTTACTGAAAGCACAAGATGACTATGTCGCGATCTGGATTGCGGAAACGATCTGCAGCCTAGAGGAGCTCACTTGTTTGCAAAACGTCTTTAATAGCAGCAATAAACCGGTCGTTTATGCCTTTTCTCTCAACGACGACGTGTCAAGCACCGCACTCCTTCGTTCCGGGGAAACCGTAACGCAAGCCATTGAACAAGTGGTGGCCAATGCTTCGGTTAATACACGTGGTATATACTTCAACTGTTCGGTACCAGAGGTAATGGCAAAAGCGGTCAGCGACACCAACGCTATCTTAAACAAACACAAGAGCAATATTGATATTGGCGTTTATGCAAATAACTTTACTGCAATTAAATCTGATCATGAAGCAAATAGCGCACTTCAATCCATGCGCGAACTTACTCCAAAAGAATACGTCGAATTTGCGAAAGAATGGTATGCAAAAGGAGCAACCGTCATTGGTGGATGCTGCGGTATCGGCCCAGAACACATCAAAGCGTTGGTGGATTGGAAAAACGCAGTGTAAACATTCTAATCAATGTCTCCTGCAACCGTCTGTACACGGTTAAAGGTACCAGGCTCAGTCACCCACGCCGCAACAGCATCAATATTATCTAACGGTTGACTGAGCTTAAACGTCCACTGTCCATTCTCTGAACGACTTTGTTGTTTCTCTAATACCACAAAATCATGCTCAAGGACTTTACCTCTATTCTCCCCCCTTTTCACTGGTGTGGTTTCATTATTTGAGAGAAACACAATCGTCGCATCATACATACCCACCTCTTCAAATCGCAGGGTGAATTGGTTGCCAGATCGCTCTAGAACCAAAGATTGGGCTTTATCGTTGTGGTTGCTTGGTAACACACGCTCACGCCAGTTGAAGAAGCCGCGCCATTCTTTACCATCAACGACAAATGCCGGAGTATAAACACTCCCTACCGCGCCATAAGCACGATACAAACGTTGCAGCTGAGAGAATTCAGGCTTTGCAAATTTGTCTTTCCAGCCAAGATAGTCCCAATAGTCAACGTGGTAGGCAACGGGAATGTACTTTCCCCACAAACCAGGGTTGGATTCGAACGTGGAAAGGTATTTGTCTGCAGGTGGACAACTAGAGCAACCTTCTGAAGTAAACAGTTCGATGACTTGGGCAGGCCGCCCCTCATGAGACCATATTTGAGAAGCAGAAAGGCTCGCTAGAATAGACAAAGTTGATATAGCAATCATAGACAGTTCCTTCTTGTAACTACTGACTATGACCGTGCTACCTAAAGATAGCTTTCAATACTGTTTTAGAAGTGTAGATTTCAGATACAAAAATGCCGGCAAATTAAGCCGGCATTTCGAATTCGCTTTATATTCAGATTAACGATACATACCGATATCTTTCTGAATATGTGCTGACAAATCTTCTGCGTAGTAGCTGCGAGGTGCAGAATTGTCTACAAAAAGAATGTCTAGTAGGTGAGCAATCAATCCTTTGAAGTTAACCGAGTAGGTTTTCTTATCCATAGAGGTTGGTAAAGCTACATTTGTCATTTGCATTGCTTGTGCCATGATTGCCTCTCTTTAAAAGCAGTAATTTGTTTCGTTGGTTGTATATTAGTCATTTTTTCATTGAGCAAAAAATGACAAAATTTGCTCATTCAAATTAGTTTTTCTAATGAAACAAGGTATTTACAAACACCCAGAATACAAAAGCCACCAAAATGAATAGTTATTCATAAATTGAAATCTTTAGTTGAATAACTTGGATTTACGTAGGTAAATCCAAGTTTAAGTGCAACATTTTTTTAACTAAAATCGTTTTCCAGTGTTTTTGAATTTACAAAATCATCAAGAGTTCTGATTAGTAATATTAACGCTAGAATTATCGTTAGATTTGTTCTTATAAATAGATGCAATAACCGCCGCCGTCATGACCGTAACCAAGAACGTTAATGACCAAACCGTCGGAATTTCATATTGAGTTCCGACTAGTAGCATCTTGATACCGATAAAGATCATGATGACTGACAACGCTGGTTTTAGGTAAACAAACTTATCCAACATCGCTTGAAGTACAAAGTACAATGAACGTAAGCCAAGTAGAGCAAATACGTTTGCCGCTAAAACTAGGAACGGTTCGCGTGTGACAGCGAAGATCGCAGGGATAGAATCCAAAGCGAACATAACGTCCATCACCGCAATCACACCAACAACGATCAACATTGGCGTTGCAACCCACTTACCTGCTTGTTTTAAGATCAAGTGGTTGCCTTGATACTCGTCTGTCACTGGTAAGAACTTGCGTATGAATTGCTCAGGATAAGGGTTCACCTCTTCTTCTTCGCCTTTATCTCGCGCTAGCTTGATACCAGTCCAAATTAGGAATGCCGCGAATAGGTAAAGCACCCAGTGGTATTGAGCCAACAACTGTGCACCAACAGCAATCATGATTGCACGTAGCACTAACGCACCAATGACACCCCACAGTAAAGCACGAGGACGTAAATGTTCTGGCACCTTGTATTGCGCAAAGATAATCGCAAAAACAAACAAGTTGTCGACACTTAACGATTTCTCAAGCAAGTAACCCGTTAAGAATGATATGGTCGCCTTTTCGTGAGTATAAACGCTATGAGGCGCGTAATAATCCCAAAAGAAATAGATAGAACCTGCGAAGACAAACGCTAATAAGAACCAGAATACGCTCCAACCAATCGCTTTTTTCATGGTAATCACGCCGCCACGAGTCTGATAGATATCGAGAGCGACTAAAACCAAAGTAAATAGGCCGAATACACCGTACATTGTCAGTGATTCTTGCAGTGGAACAGACTGGGATAATTGGGTGGTATTTTCGATAAGAGACATGCTTCCTCCCGTGCGGAAGGACATTATTCGGGCTGACCTTCCGCAAACAATACAAACCAGCAGTCACATTACCCATGTGTCTGCTAATCAATGAATGCGTTGGTCTCGTTGAAGTGACGACTTGATGAATCAAGTATCACCTTTATTTACCGGATAAGCTGATGCTTAACGAGATGACGATAAATAAACTTGCGCTAACTACTCCCCAAACGCCGCCATCATACCCCTGCCTGCTGCGATCTCCAACAAAAATTACTTATCGATAAAAACAAAGTATTTTGTGAAGAACAGTTATCAGCAGCACCTATCTACTGGACGATAAATACAAAAAAGGAGCACTGCTGTGCTCCTTTTTGATGACTTATCGGTTTACAAACCAGTTAATGGTACAAAATAAACCAGTGTTGACCAAACCGCGACCCACGCAACGACGACCGCTGCATCAGCCCAATCTTTTTTCCACATACTCTCTTCCCTCTTAATCGCATGTGCAATAGAAAGAGAGCAAAAAGGATACCAATAAGCTTTACTGGCTCTTTTGGGAATAAACTTTGTGATTTTCGTTCAAACAGTTTGGTTCATCGGTCAGTAATTCAATGAAACAATCGGCCATAGAAAGGTTACTCACAAACCCTTCACCTTTCATGTTTAACAAGGCTTCATAGCCTTCTTTACCTTTCATTGTGTAGGCCGAAGATGCCCCGCGATACCACTCTTCTTCTTGAATCGGTGACCAACGATCCCCATCAAAAATTTCTAAATTTTTAATGCGTTGTCCTTTGGCTGCATCCGCATCGTATTCAAAGCTCAAGTTATGCGTATATGGGTAGCTACCAGAACCAGTGCCTTCAACGCCATTGTTGAGTGCATTATTGATTGCGCCTTCCAATGCTAGACGAATCGCTTTACCTTGCACATCATAACAGCCGATTGGCACGGCAAATGGCAACAATCGTCCGGCAACATCTGCCACGGTGATCTTTCCCGGATTGAGAGAAGTGCGCACCCCACCCGCATTATGAATTGCAAATTGAACCTGATGACCACGTTTGTTCAAACTATAAAGAAAGGAGTGCGCAACGGATGGCGCAAGCTCGCTACCACCGAATTCATCGGGCACTCGAACATGACGCTTTTTCTGCACTACGTTTGCAATGACTTGTGCTTGCAACTTGCGCACTCGCGGAATGTATTTATCACTCAAAATTGCCTGTGTTTCAGGGTGCTTCTTACACACAACCACATTTGGCTGACCATGAATAAAGTCACACGCTTCTTCAAACACACCTTGATCGAGCTGCTCGTTTAACGTTGAGTCCCAAAAGATTCGACGTCCAAGTAACAACTCATTTTGGCCATTTAGCATGGTCGCTTTGCCGCTTTCATCAAACTCAAGCACACAATGCCCCATCGTCAACGCATGATAACCAGCTTGCACAACGTAAGTGTCATTAACTTTAATGCCATAAGGGTCGTCTTGACCTAGACCAATAGCGGTAAAGTCACCCTGTAACCTATGACTGTGACCGCCGACAATAATGCCAACACCTTCTACTTTGGATGCTAATTCAAGATCGCCTTCGTAACCTAAGTGGCTTAAAAGAATGATATTTTTGATACCCGCTTGGTGAATCTGTTCAACCGTATGCTTTGCGGTTTCAATTGCAGATATGAATGGTGTATCCGCATCTGGGTTTGCAATGTCGCTCATCTTATCAATAGACAAACCGAAAATGGCAACTCTCTCGCCATCAAATTCTTTGATCAAATATTGCGCGCTTTGAGTTGCAGTATCGAAGCTTAGTACATTGTCACAATCACTCATACGGTGATCTTTGCTCGATAACTCATTCGACAAATCCCAATTGCCCGCAAGCAGTGGAAAGTGAGTACGTTGACAAAACAACGCGACTGGCTCATTCCCCATATCCAATTCATGATTGCCTAAAGCCATGGCATCGATGTTTAGAGCATTTAACAGATCAGCGTTTGCTTTGCCTTTAAATAGGGAAAAATACAACGTGCCTTGAAAACAATCACCAGCATGAAGGAACAACATGCCCTGACCTTGGCGTTGAGCATCATCGCGAAGCTGTTCTACGCGCGTTGCAATACGCGAAAAACCACCAGCGCTCACGTAAGGCTCCAGTGTACGTTCGTTATCGATATTGAGTTTTAGCTGTAATGACGTTGGTTCAAAGTAGGAATGTGTGTCATTGATGTGCGCCAGTTTGATTCTGACTGGCTTATGATTTTTATTCATTGTCATCTTCTCTCTTTTCATTCCTTTTAATTATTAGAATTGAATCATGACAGAATCATGAATTTTATGAAACAGAGAAATCGTCATTTCATTTTAACGTGATCAAGATTCATCTTGCGTACAATTATGAAAGCGACTTTACGCCTAAACGGTCTGCATTCCTAGGGTGAATGCTCTTAATTTTGTGAACTGAGCTTAACTCGATTAGACCAATTTCATATATGCTTAGGAGAAGCAAAAGAACTCTCTATAATTCAAATAATTGCAAGGAGGAGTGAGATGAGACTAGAACGCATCGAAATCTCTGGGTTTAGAGGCATCAAACGCCTTTCACTCTCTTTTGACGAACTCACCACCTTGATTGGTGAAAATACTTGGGGCAAATCATCATTACTTGATGCGCTTTCGCTTGCCCTTCCTGCTGACGGTTCTCTTTATCAGTTTGAGATGACTGATTTCCACGTTGACTACGCCATCGCCCATCCGCAATCGCAGCATTTACAAATTATCCTGTGTTTTAAGGCACAAGATAAACAAGAAGTGAATGCTGGTCGGTATCGTCGTATAAAGCCGACATGGTGTATCAATGCAGACGATGAACACGTCATTTATTACCGTATAAGTGCCACGCGAGACGGCCATAACACAACGACAAAGTACGCCTTTCTAGATTGTGACGGCGAACCAAAACAGCTGCACCATTCAGAAAAGCTCGCGGTTGAACTCATGACGCTACATCCAGTGATTCGTTTACGCGACTCACGTCGTTTCCCTGCTCCTCCCACCAATGGAGACAGCAAAAATGCACGTATTGAAAAACGGATTAACAACACTTGTCGTCGTTTAGTTGCCATGCCCGGCCACGTCAACAAAGGTGAGGTACGAAGTAGTCTAGGCTCCATGCAAACTTTGGTTGAACACTACTTTGCTTTCCGAAGTGTTAAAAAAGGCAACCCAAGAAAGCCACGCGACGGATTGTTCTATGCGAGCCCCTCCTCTGAAAAAGGCCTTGCGCAGTTTCTTAAAGAAACCAACAACAAACAAAGTCGATTGCTTTTAATGGGCTTACTAAACGCGTATTTGCAAGCAAAAGGTCCAACCGACTTGAGGCGCTGCGCTCGCCCTATTTTGATCATTGAAGATCCAGAAGGTCGTTTACACCCTACCCACTTATCGCGTGCTTGGAGTTTGTTGCAGCTATTACCAATGCAGAAGATTCTGACCACCAACAGTGCCCGTTTGCTCGGTTCTGTTCCATTGGCCTCTATCCGACGTTTAGTTCGTTTATCAGACAAGACCGTTGCAAAGTCACTCAATACTAACCGCTTTAGTGTCGATCAATTGAGACGGATTGGCTTCCATATTCGCTTCCACCGTGCAGGTGCACTCTTTGCTCGCTGTTGGTTATTGGTTGAGGGAGAAACTGAAGTATGGCTATTTAACGAACTCGCCCGCCAATGCGGATACGATTTAGCGGCGGAGGGTGTTCAAATTGTCGAGTTTGCACAGTCTGGTTTGAAGTCACTCATCAAAGTGGCCAAAGAGTTTGGAATTGATTGGCACGTTGTTACCGATGGAGACCCTGCGGGAAAAAAATACGCACATACGGTTCGAGCGCACTTAGATAATGATCAGGAACGCCATCGCTTAACCGAATTGCCAGATCGAGACATTGAACACTTCTTGTATAACAACGGGTTCGAATTGTTCTTTAAAGACATTGTTAAGATCCCTCATGACCACCCGATCCCTGCGAAAAAAGTTGTTAATCGTGTTTTGAAGAAACAAGCAAAGCCAGATTTAGCCCTTGCTATCGTTGCCCATTGCGAAGAACGAGGTGTCGAATGCATCCCTGTCTTGCTTCGTTGGACCCTAAAACGAGTAGTAACGATGGCGAACGGCAACACCTGATCGTACCCATGACTTGTGTTGCAGATAAGCGGAACGGAAATACAAACATAAAAAAAGCACACCAATTTGGTGTGCTTGTATCAAGAATCAATAATTTTGATTAACTGTATTGAGCGGGATAAGTCTCAATACACAGCGGATACAAATAAGATCGGGGGTTCACTACTGTACTTGCTCAGCAAGCGAAGAAGTAGCGGCTGATTTCGCATGTAACCAAAGTCCCGTCGCTTTCATCAGGTAGCCAAACACACCACCTAAGATCAGTGATGGAACGACAAGTTGCCAGTTACCATCAGCAGCGAAGGTCGCGCATGAGCCAATGAAAGTACCAGGAATGTACGCTAACCAAGCTTGCTTGGCTTGAATACACATGAAAAACGCAACAACAGCAGTAATTACGTAGCCAAGAATCTCTAGCCCTGCATAACTAGAACCGTAGATGATCACCATTGCCCAAAAAACACCACTCAAGTTGGTAATTAAGCTAATTCCTAAGCCTTTTAAGCCACTTGTCGGGGATGCAAAGTAACTTGTACAGCCAAGAAAGCCAGCCCAAGATAATAGGCCTAGGGAGATCGCGATCCAGCCCCACACGCCAGAGAGAATGCCAGTAGTAATAGAGATTGCTAAAAGTGTTGTCATGGTATTCTTACCCGCTTGCTAGTCTCGTACCGAATTGGTTAGAGAACTGCCTTCATACATTGAAATCAGGCAGTCAATACTAGGCATATAGCACGAACACTTCGGTGATTGTGATCACATTAAACTTCATTTCGTTTCATTTTTTACACATTAAATTTGACGCAACCGATAAATCAACAGATTTCGAAAATAACAAAATCACAATGAATTGATCAAAAATAACAAAAAAGGCCCTGTCTAATGCAGAGCCTTTTGAAAAATTCGGTCAATTTATATCAGATATCGCTTAAAGCACCGAAGGTTTGCCTTTCATCATGCGTAGACCTTCACGCTTGATGCAATCAACCAATGGGTTTTCCGCCATATCCGCACGCCAGATAAACGACAACGTTCGATCCATTTTTAGTTCAGGTACGTTTAGTGCCACCAGTTCACCCGCTTCCATGTATCGTTCTACATCAAGGTAAGGTAAACAAGTAAGATATTGACCGTTCGCTACTAAGCTGCGTAGCACTGGGACGTGTTCATATTCACGCCAAACATCGAGATCTTCAATGAGATGGTGAATGGAGCTATCAAAAATCTTGCGAGTACCAGAACCATGCTCACGTAAAACCCATTTTGCATGTTCCAACTGAGCAAGACTAACCGAATCGTTACGAGCAAACGGATGGTGAGACGCTGCGACTACAGTAAGATGATCACGACACCAAATTTCTTGGTGCAAACGGTTATCGTCACAACGGCCTTCAATCACGCCCAAATCGTATTTGTAATCCAACACTCCATCAATAACGGCTTGCGTACTTTGTACACCAAGTGAGATTCGCATCTCTGGAAAGTCGTTATCAATGATACTGATAAGGTCAGGAACCAAGTGTTCTGCCGGCGTTTGACTGGCACCTAATCGAATGTGCCCACTCAGCAAATGCTGCTCATAAAATCCCATTTCTATTTGCAGCGCGTCTTGTAATAAACGCTTCGCTTTTGGCCTTAACCACATCCCCCAATGCGTTAGTGCCATTTGCTTGCCTTGCCTTTCAAACAAAGGCCTGCCAAGCATTTTTTCTAATTGCGCAAGCGACATACTTGTCGCTGATTGTGTTAAAGCCAGTTTATCTGCGGCCTGGCTTACACTGCCGGTGTCTGCAACTGCGTCAAAAACCGCTAATTGCTTAAGTGAGTAGCGCAAAGTTGTCTCCCTAATTGGCGAGTATTCCTCATACTCTCGCGACCCCAAAATCCATGCGTAAATACGCAATGAGGTTCATTTTACCTACCCTACAAAACTTATCAAATAATTTGATGAGGATTCTAAATATTATCAATTTTACCTGTACGTCCTGAGTGCTTAATCTGGATATGCGGTTCGGGAACACCGCAACAAAACACAATTAACACCTTCATTTTCGAGCGCATTAAATACCTCGATTTCATTAACTAAGGAGTTTCTATGGAACCACAAACTAAGGAGTCAACATGGCGGTGAGCAACTCTGAAAATCATCAATACTTTTCTCCAAAAGAAATGATGGCTGAAGCTGAGAAGTTTGCGCTAAGTAAGGCAAATAAAACCAGCGGTATGACACTGGGTTTGGCCATCATGGCAGGCGCATTTATCGGATTGGCTTTCCTGTTCTACATCACAGTAACAACAGGCAGTGCTGACGCGGGTTGGGGTCTTAGTCGTCTTGCTGGTGGTTTAGCGTTCAGTATGGGCTTAATTCTCATCGTGATTTGCGGCGGTGAGTTGTTTACCAGTTCTGTGCTTTCGAGCATCTCTTGGGCAAACAGACAAATTTCATTCGGCAAAATGCTTTCGATTTGGGGCAAAGTTTACGTTGGTAACTTTATTGGTGCCATGTTCTTACTGGCTCTCGTTAGTGCGGCAGGCTTGTACACAATGGACGCGGGTCAGTGGGGCTTAAATGCACTGAACATCGCACAACATAAATTGCACCACACCTTAGTACAAGCATTCGCACTGGGCATTCTTTGTAACTTACTTGTTTGTTTAGCTATTTGGCTGACATTCAGCTCTGCAAATGCAATGACTAAAGCCGCAATGACCATCATGCCAGTTGCCATGTTCGTCAGCAGTGGTTTTGAACACTGTGTTGCAAACATGTTCATGGTACCGCTGGGTATCGTTATCGCAAACTTCGCACCGGAATCGTTCTGGACTGCGGTCGGCGTACCGGCTTCTCAATACGCAGATTTAAATGTCGGTCACTTTATTACTGCAAACTTAATTCCAGTGACACTTGGCAACATCGTCGGTGGTGCCGTCTTAGTTGGCTTGGCTAACTGGTGTATTTACCGTCGCCCAGAATTAAAAGCAGCAAAAGTTGCATCAATTACAAACACTACAACACTCACGTCAGTTAAGGAAAGCACTATGAAAAATGCATCTATCGTTAAAGAAATCATGAACCCAACGCCAGTTACGCTAAGCGTAGAAATGCCAGTAGCAACTGCACTTGATACCCTATTGGATAACAATCTAATCAGTGCACCTGTTGTTGATGTTCAAAACCGTCTTGTTGGCTTCCTTTCTGCTCATGATGTGATGGTTGAATTGTGGTGCCAAGACTACATTCCTGCTAACGAGCAGAAAGTCGTAGATTTGATGAGTCGTAATGTCGTGGCAATTGATGCCAATGACCGCCTAGTTGATGTCGTTGAATTCCTTTGCATTGATAAAGAACAACTGTACCCGACAACAAGTATGGGGATGGCTACACGCTTAACGTCTCTTTCTCTAGAAGAGCGAGCGAAAAGCATTAAAGTAAGCAAACCTCAGGTACTTCCTGTTCTAGAAAATGGCTTGATGGTTGGCGTAGTAACACGTAATGAAGTGCTTAAAGCTCTGCGCCCAGTTTACGGCGAACGCTTAAACCTTGTTGAAGATAACGTTCTAGAAACCGCATAAACAATATAAATACTGACAATATACGGTTGGCACCAATAAAAAAGCGCTCTAATTAAGAGCGCTTTCATCATTTGGAAACTCTGTTGTACTGCAAGAAGGTTACTTTTTGATACCTTCTACGTGCAGTTCCATATCCACGTAGCTAGAAGACCCCATTACTGGGATTTCGAAGTCAGCAAGTTCTAGACGAGTTTGACCAATAAAGCCCGCACGCTCACCACCCCATGGGTCGTTCCCTGCACCAACAAATTCAGCAGTAATCGTAATTGGTTTAGTAACACCATGTAGCGTTAGGTCACCTATTACATCTAACTTACCGTCGCCTTTGTCGACAACTTTGGTGCTCTTAAATGTGGCTTCGCCAAACTTACCGGCATCAATAAAATCACCGCTACGGATGTGTTTGTCGCGCTCTGCATGGTTTGAATCAAGGCTTGTTGTATCAACCACTACATTTACTTTCGAATCTGCGATGTTGTTTTCATCAAAAGAAAAGTCACCAGAAAATGTATTAAAACGACCTTTGATGAAACTGTAACCTAAGTGGCTAACTTTAAAGTTAACTGATGCGTGAGCACCTTTCGTATCGATAACGTAATCTGCAGCGTTAGCACCAAAAGGTAGTGCCATAGCGATTGCTAATCCTGTAGCGAAAAGTGACTTTTTCATTTTGAAGCTCCTAACATTTTTCTTAATGTGTTGTCTTTATCGATAAAGTGATGTTTGAGTGCAGCTGCTGCGTGTAAACCTGCCATAAGGATTACTGCCCAAGCTGCATAGAAGTGAATTTCACCTGCAATATCCGACTGACCGGGAAACAATTCCCCCGCCCCTGGCACCGTAAACCAATTAAATACTTCGATACCGCGACCATCAGATGTTGAGATGAGGTAACCTGAAATAAAGATGGTGATGAGCAATAGATACATCACACCGTGTGCGGCTTTCGCTGCAACTACTTCATAAGGTTTCCCTTCCACTTTTGGTGACGCCGTCACATGCTTCCATACGATGCGTACCAAAGTGAGGGTTGCTAATAAAATGCCCACAGAGCGGTGATAATGTGGTGCAGTGCGATACCATTCGCTGTAGTAGCTAAGGTCGACCATCCACAAACCCACAGCAAATAAACCGATTATGCAAAGCGCAGATAGCCAATGCATAAATCGTGCAGTTAGGTTGTAATTCTTTACCAGTGTATCCATCTCACGTCCTAGATATATTCCTAAGTTGATGTTGAGCAAGAAACACAACATTAACTTATTTACCTTGTATGCAACAGATTATTTACCATCCTTTACATCTAACCAATAACACCTTTTTAAACAAGTTGTTCGAAAAATTAGAAGGAACTTCAAATCATTTAAAAAACTGACACTTAGATATCAACTTCTTGCTCAATTTCATACAACTCATCGGTCATTTCTAGCATGCGTCTTTCAATCACTGACTTCGCATCCTCAATTCCTTTGTTGTAATAAATCGGAGCAAGCTTTTCTGTTACGAAGTCGATTAAAAACTCACTGTCGAATTGGCCGATTTCCACACTCAATTCATCCTGCATATAATCTTGAATTGCGCGAGCTAACGCTTCTTTTTGTGCTCTTTCTAGTTTAATCATGTTCTACCTATACTGTTCCATTCTCAAAATTGATGTTTAGATCAAGAAGTTGCCTATCCAAATTAGTCTATCCTAAAAGGACTATGCTAACCTTTCGCCGTTCATTTTGTTAACCGTTAAGGGATATTCTTTGCTACTCGACTTAGTCATCCAAAGTGTCAATGATTTTCAGGACGATTGTCTCAAACTCTGTGAGAAGCATTATCCTGCGGTGCATAACCAAGGCATGAGTGAACATCACCTTGGACTCGCGTTTGCAAGACGTATGGAACACACCTTCCGCCATTTTGGCTATAGCAGTGTCATTAAACCAATCGAAGTGCTCGATGCACCAGATTTACCTCATCATTATCGTATTTCTTCTGAAATGGGTACGGTTTGGGTACTAAGCCACCATATGGTGAGCGCAGGAAATTCTTGCCGAGAGAACCTGCTCTCCTCTATTACCGAATGGCAAAGTGAATATGGGTATGCGCTACAACCCAATGATTTGTTGTTTTTGGTCAGTGACCATTGGATTAGCCGCAGTAAAACCAGTCGAGAACTTTTACACTGGTGGATGGGTGGACTTCCTGAGCCTATTAATGAATATACCGAGCAAGGAATCACGCTCTTTACGAGTGAATCGCAGTTGAGCAATTCTTTGGATGGTAGGTTTGGGATTAGCCCTTGCTACATTAAATTTGGCCACCCTTTGCGTCGTTCAAACAAACAACAATTGGTCAGAAAATACCTCCAACTTTATGCGGTATTACAGTGGTAGTATCAAATTGCAACGGGTAGATTATCAGCCTGTTCATCCATTTGTTTGATGCTGGTCGATATTTCTGTTTATCGAGTGCTAACTCTCTTGCCTTGGAGCAAGGCCCCGCTTAGATTCAAACTACTGAAGTAAAACTAGATGCACAACAATCAGTTAAGCATCAGTAAAGAGCATTGGTCTAGGTTACTACAATAATGATGAGTATTTCGCAGCTGCTTGGCTGCATATCGAAGCAACCCGATGGGCAGTACATAGCACAATATAATCAACTCACGTTGCGTAGTGTGTTTCAGCCTATCTATAAACAAGATCTTTCCATCATCGGCCTCGAAGCGTTGGTTAGAATTAGTAACCAAGAAGGCTTAATGATCAGACCTGATCAGTTCTTCCATTCAAACACTATCCCCGTCCAAGACCAAATCAATGTTGAACGTCTCAGCCGTCTCATTCACATCAGTAACTTTGGTCAATCAAAGTTTAGTAATAAGAAGCTGTTTTTGAATGTTCTGCCTAAAGCCGCGGAAATGTTGGCAAAAGATGTTTCGTACAGCAATCTACTCAAACAAGCGATTATTGAAGCTGATTTAAGGCGGGAGCAGATCGTCATGGAATTGGTGGAATTAGACGCCAGTGATGAAGCTTTCTTATATAAAGCCACGAAGGAGTTGAGCAACAATGGTTATCTTCTGGCGATTGATGATTACGGAATTGACGCTTCAACCATTGAGCGAGTTCGATGCGTAAAACCGAATATTATTAAAATTGACCGGTCACTTTTACTCAGATATGAAAATGGGGATTTTTCTTGCTTGATGGAAGCACTCAATCTCGCAAAAGATATTCGTTCAAAAACCGTTATTGAAGGAATTGAAACCGAGCATCAACTTAACTTAATGAAAAAACTCGGTTTCGATATGTATCAAGGTTACTTATTGGCGATGCCTCAACCCCTTGAAGCCTACCAAGAAGCTAAGACGGCGTAATCAGAGTTACTGATAGACGCCATCACCTTTTCTATCGGCGGTTTTTACCACGATTTTTATGAATCGCTAATTTCGCTTTTAGTTTACGTTTTTCTGATGAACGGCTCTTACGTCGGCCACCACCATTATTGTTTTCAGGTTCCACTTCTTCAACTAGACTCGGCTCGAAACCTTCTAACCATTCTTGTGGTAAACGTTGATCGAGCAAATTCTCAATAGCGTGCAACAAATACTCTTCATCTCGGCTCATCAAAGACACAGCTAAACCAGATTTACCAGCTCGGCCAGTACGACCAATTCGGTGAACATAATCTTCAGCTTTGAAAGGCATATCAAAGTTCACTACTTGTTCTAGTTGCTGGATATCCAAGCCACGCGCGGCGACGTCAGTTGCAATCAAAGCGCGAACTTTACCCGATTTAAACTCATCAAGTGCACGCTGACGAGCACCTTGCGACTTGTCACCATTAATCGACACAGCTTTGATACCATCCAACTTAAGCTCTTTCGCCAGTTCGTCACTACCTTGTTTGGTTTTAGTGAATACCAACACTTGTTGCCAGTTACGAGATCCAATCAAATACGCCAATAGTTCACGCTTGCGCTTCTTATCAACTGGATACACCATTTGCTTTACCGTTTCGGCTGTCGTATTTGGTGGAGACACTTCGACTTCAACAGGTTCATCCATCAATTTATAAGCAATGGTTTTAATGCGTTTTTCAAATGTCGCAGAGAATAGCATGAACTGTTTGCTCTCAGATAAGCGACGAAGAATACGTTGCAGATCTGGCCAGAAGCCCATGTCTAGCATGCGATCGGCTTCATCAAGGACAAGTATTCCCGTTTTTGAAATGTTTACATTGCCGTTAAACAAGTGGTCAAGTAAGCGTCCAGGAGTCGCGATAAGAATATCAGCTCCTTCTTCAAGCTTATTCTTTTGTACGCCAATGCTTGTGCCACCATAGACACAAACGATGCGAAGCTCAGTGTTGGTAGCGTATTGCGTTAGATTATCGAAAACCTGTTGCGCAAGTTCACGCGTCGGCACCAAAATCAGAGCTTGAGGTGTTCCGTTCAGTTTCTTTTGCTGCACGGCTTGGATAATTGGCAAACCAAATGCGGCGGTTTTACCTGTGCCTGTTTGAGCTGCAGCAAGTAGATCTTTTCCGGCCAAGACATGCGGGATAGATTTTTCCTGCACAGGTGTTGGAGTAACGATATTTAAACCAGTTAACGTCTCCACCAAATGTTGTTCAATGCCAAGATCAGCGAAATTAACGGACATGATAAACCTCATAATTTTTGGAGCGCAGAGTTTACCAGAGCCTTGATAGTCCGACTACCTTTAGACTCTGCCAATCTATGAATTGATCAGTTGTTGGTAGAATTCTCGTGATTCACTCAGAACATCTTGATAAAGCGCAGGAAACTTTGCTTCTAACGTTGAATACTCTTTATCCAATACTTCAAACGTTGTGGTGAGATCCGCCATACGAGGCGTACGTTGAGACATGCGGTGTAACGCAAACTCTATGTTTTCCAATTGGCGATAAGATTGTAACCACCCAACACTCCACATTCGGTTATGTATCAGTAAAAACCTTGATGGCAATGAATCTGTGATTTGGTTATCGACTTGTTTGAAAGCTTTGTGGACAAACGAATCTAACGATTCAGAAGAAAAACTGTCCCAATGTTTGGTCAAACAATGATCCCAAAACATATCAAGCGCAATAGGCGCAAAACGACGGGCGACACCAGTAAAGTGCGGCTTACATTCTTCTACTATAGGGTGATGATCTGTGATGCGGTCAACAAAGCGATGGAGTTTGATGCCATTGGAAATGTCAGTTTGATACTGCTTGCTTGGATCTCCCTTTACGAAATCTCCAAGCAAGTTTCCCATTAAATGGCTATTACAATGTTGTGCAATATGCAGGTGGGCTAGAAAGTTCATTAGACGCTGTGAGTGGCCTTTTGGCTCGTCTTACATGAACCTATTATAACGTCTGTTGTGACGCGGTGAGAGTACTAATTGTACTTATTCGGCTTCGTCTTCTGAGCCTACGTATTCCGACAAGTTAATACCGATTTCAAGTGCATCTAGCAACTCTAGGCATTCGTCGTTTTGGTATTGGTCGCTCATTGTGACCTCCTTTGTTTTACATCTCCTGAAGCAACCCGCTTCAATCTTCACTGTCATTTCTTTTCTTCATCGATGACAGCAACTCCTTTTTATACACTTTATATGACACATTCATGACAGCGAGAAGTAAAGATTTAGAAAGCTATGACAGGAATCATAAGTAAACGTTTGCATCGGCTCTCCTCTTCTATAAACCCCTCCGCTCAACTAGCACCACAAACACAACAATTTATTGTCATGGTTAATCAATATTTCTGTCATTAAAAGATACGACAAACCGTTTATTGTGAATTTAGATCTCATATTTTGAAATACATCAACTAACTGTTACATATTTTGCTGATTCCTATCTCATATTTTGTTTCGATAGTCGCATAACTTGTACACCATCCTTTTCATCTCAAATGGAGTAACAAATGAGAGAAGTAGAGTTTAGAACGATAGATAAGCTATTCATTAAAATGTCTATCAACGACAAAATGTGGGCCATTTTCCTCCTATTTCTGGGAGCTCTAACTTCAGTGGCAGGAAGCCGTTATTTCAATGACATACAGGCATTTGAGCAAGGCTCGATTGCTTCTGCACAAGCGACAATTTCTGGTGTGGTGCAAGCCCAACCCGAAAATTTGCGTAATATAGACGGGTTGGTAAACGTCAGCGCTCAAAACAACCCAAAATTCAATAATGGTACGGTAACGGTATACTCTCAACTCGAATCCGGACAAGCGATTCAGTTAACGCAAAACTTATCTAACCAATATAAACAAGCTAAAACAGACGCTTTAACTACTTTCCTTCTTAGCATGTTATGGGTTGTCCCATTTGGTTTGTTTTCGTATTGGGTCGCAACCTTTATCGGCGGCGCACTGTGGGTACTGTATACCACGACTGAGAAAATCGGCGATGGCGACCTAACTTCACGTCTTGGTTTTCATCCTGGCCGAGACGAGTTTGGCACAATCGGCTGCGCACTTGATAAATCGATGGATACGTTGACTGACCTAGTCAACAACGTAAAAAACAACGCACACACATTGAGCGAGACTTCAACGGCCTTCGAAAAGGACATGCGTCGGAGTGAGACACAAATTACGCACCAATATCAAACGCTTGATTCTGTTGCGACTGCAATGGAAGAAATGACAGCATCCGCAAAAGAAGTATCGAATATCTCTCAACAAGCGATGATGCAGTCCGATCAAGATACACATCAAATTGAGACGAGCCGTATCCGTGTTCAGAGTGTCATATCTGAAATTGAGACATTATCGAACTATATTGAGCAGGCGTCTGCTTCAGTTGGAAGCCTCAATGAAAACACCACTCAAATTAACGAAGTGATTACCACAATCAATGCCATTTCTGAACAAACCAACCTACTCGCTTTAAACGCTGCAATTGAAGCTGCTCGTGCTGGTGAACAAGGCCGTGGTTTTGCAGTGGTAGCCGATGAAGTACGTACGCTTGCCAGTCGAACACAACAAGCCACCGTTGAGATTCAATCGATGATTGAAAAACTACAAACGGAAAGCCAAAACATTGCCTCGATCACCAACCGTACCGTTCAACAAGCACAAACAAGCAGTCATTTGATTGATGAGATAGGTGGCGATGTAGCTTCGATTGCGAGTTCGGCCCGCTCATTAATGGACATGAGTATTCAAATATCGACTTCAGCGGAAGAGCAAAGTGCTGTCGCGAATGACATTGCCTCCGAGCTGGCCGATATCCGCTCCCAATCAAACACCATCAGAGAAGTCGCCGAGCAATCAACATCGGGAGTCACCAATCTGACCAAAGCATCAAACTCTTTAGGTGAAATACTAAAGCGTTATCGTACCGCTTAGAGCAAACCGCTTCCTACGGCAAGGGCTTCCAATTGGAAGCCCTTTTTCTTGTTTTTTACGTTATCTATTCATTATTACCACTAAGTTTCGTCATTTCTTTTTCGTATCAAAAGTGGGAGAACTTAATTAAATTGAGTTTAAAGAAAGCACCGATATAATTTAGTTTGAAGTGAATCGAAATAATCTTCTGTATTTGATGAAAGAATGTTCAAAGGATAGGCGTTCAGCTATTCTAGATCTTGCCAATCAATTTTGCTGCTGGTGAATAATATGAATAATTACAACAAAGCTCACAACGCTGAAGATCTTCAGTGTCCGCTCTGCCAATGCGATGAATATATGATTTCATCAGATGGTGAGAAATTCACATGTGCTTCTTGCGGGTTTCACACTAAAAACTTCTCTTCCATCCAATGCTTACATCAAACACCACTATTACAAACTAAATTCAAGCATATCCACAGTTTGAGTAACGTATGTCACTAAACGGAGCAGCCTAAGAGCTGCTCTTTTAGTTCATCAAGGTGCTGAATACGAATGACTCGCTCATCATCGACGAGATTTACAGCAGCACCGTTGTACAACTGAACGGTCTTGATACCCGCATTCAATCCGGCTTCAACGCCTTTTGGTGTGTCGTCGATGTACAAACAATCACTTGGTAAAAATCCCATGCTCATTGCGCTGTACATGATCAAATCAGGTTCTGGCTTCCAACTGTTTGCATCAAAAGCGGAGAAGACTTTCCCCTTAAATGCCCCCAACAACCCTGTGAGCTCTAAGGCGTACTCAATCTTATCTTTCGGGCCATTTGAAGCAACGCAATACTCAATATTGTGCTCATCGAGAAACTGAATCAGTTTTTTAGCGCCATCCATTGGTTGTAGGTGACGAACAAACAGTTTTTGCAACTCAGCACGATATTGTGGCTCTAACACATCAATCGACACGTTAATATTCATCAAAACCTTAGCATCGCGTAGAATATCGGCCAGTTTACCGCCCTTAAAATGTTCAACACACTCGTCAAAAGTCATCTCTGCCCCATACTGGCTAAAAACATTAACCAAGGCTTGGCAACACAGACGCTCACTGTCCACGAGCGTGCCATCGCAATCAAAAATGACACACTTAATATTGTTAATAGCCATGACTTCCCCCGACGCTAAATAATAAAAAACACTAATAACCAATTTATTTGATCTTATTGACTTATTTATTGGTACTAAATATGTTTCTTCATGATAGATAAGTTTAAAAATGTTTAAACGACTGAGTTGGCATTTCGTGGAAATGAGAAAGAGGAATTAGCGATTTTCTAAGCAAGATCACCGAATGAAGCTCCAAATTGAAGAAATATGAAACTTCACTCGATAGGTTTATACCCAAGTAACCTCGAGATGCTTGGTTCAGCGAGAATGACTTGGTTTGAAGGCGAGGCAACGATTTGAAGATCTAGTGGTTCTAAATCAAAAATTGTTAACGAAGCATGCGAACCAAGGCAACTCGCCCTCCGGGAGCATGTCACTGAAGCACGTTCTTTGCTAACTAAATAGCTACGTCAAACAACTTGGAAAGAGCTAGCTATTCCGCTTCGTTGTTTTCCTTGCTTGCTTTCGGTAAACAGGGAATCAGTGACAATGCTCTGAATCCGGCAACTTGAAGTCACTTGGGTATATATGACTTACACCTCGTTATCTGGGAATAAGTAACGAACCTCTATAAAGTCGTCAAGATTATCGAGAACTAACTGACACAACGCAGGGTCAAAGTGCTTACCTTGCTCACGTTTAAATAACTCTACCACCTCATCGATTGTCCAAGCGCGCTTGTAACAACGTTCACTCAGCAATGCATCGAACACATCTGCGATAGTAACGATACGTGCAAATAGATGGATGTCCTCACCTTTCAATCCATTTGGGTAGCCAGTGCCATCCCACCGTTCATGGTGCTCATAGGCGATGATGGCGGCAAGTTTAGTCAGTTCACCTTCGCGGTTATTTAGCAGCTCATAACCTTTCACAGTATGTCGCTTCATCACCTCCCATTCTTGGGGGGATAATTTGCCCTGTTTATCTAAAATGGATTCAGGCACCGCAATCTTACCCACATCGTGCATTGGGCTTATAATTTCAATCATCTCGACTTCACGATGGCTCAAACCGCAGAACTCAGCCAGTGTCGCTGACAGTCTCGCGACGCGCTTTACGTGCTGCCCTGTCTCACCCGAGCGGGATTCAATCGCTTCACCAAGCACGTGAATCATTTCTTTTTGAACGCTTAAGGTACGCTTTTGTAAGGTCACTATCTTGCGGTTCTTACGGTCAATCTCTTTCCGTTGGCGTATAGTCATAAACTGGCTGACGATAACTAAAGAAAGCAACACAATCAATGCGCACGCAAACAGCAACAGCTTGATATTCACCTTTACTGCAGGTGCTGGCGCATTGATGATATGTGCGGATTTGGGAATATCATAACGACTGATACCATATTTTTGAATGGCCACGAAATCTAATACGGCTTCTGAAATCAATTCGTTCTCGGTTTTGGTCATCGATAGACCCAACTTTGCAGCCATTAGCTCTGCGGCTTCGTGACCATATTGCTTCGAGCGATTTAAGAAACCACCCAAGATACCCGGTTCTTCTAGGTACATTTCCCACAAGACAAATACAGGCGCAACACTTTTAGCGCCAATAACATGTGCCACTTCTTGATAAGAGTGATAGTGCCCCTGAGCGGCTTCCGTATTGAAGTGCGTGAGAAGTACTGCATCATTTGGGCTAACATGTGCGAGTTGTTGTGCGGCGTCTGCCAATGTCTCATCGCGAAGTTCGACTAGATTGATTTGCGGAAACTTACTCATCTCCTCAACAACGCGAGTATGTACCAATTCAGACGTCATGCTTCTGTCCGCTAGATAATACAAATTCTTTATCTGCGGTCGTAATTTAATGATGAGTCTGATGTTTTCGATAACTTTATCTTGTTCGAATAAGATGCTACCGAAAGTGCTTAAGGTATCTAACGTTGCTCGCGTGTTGTTGATGCCAACCGCAACTAAAGGTGTGGAACGCTCGCCATTGGGTAAATAACGCTTTGCAAATTGAAGTGCTGCGTCATCGGAGATGATAACGCCATCAAACCTGTAGTCTTGGTATTTGAGCTGCAAGTAGTTGGCCATCCTTTGAAAATAGCCATCAGAATGAACACGCTTGGCATCGAGATATTCTATAGACAGCTTAACTTCACTGTTGGCTTGTTCGAAACCTTCTTCGATACCATTTTGAATATCATTGGTCCATTGATATGAAGGTTCATACGAATGCAGAACCAGTACTCGTTTGATTTCCCAATCAGATTCGTCAGCATTGACTGCGGCCGTCCCTAGGCACAAAAATAGAGCCAATAAACGCGTCAAACGCTTAACCATGTGTTACCCAGCCGAGAAAAAATGTTGTTGCACATATTAAATGTCGAATCCCTCGAAGGGTCCGACATTGATCAAATTTCTAAGACTATTGTTTCACATAATTTTTGATCGTCGTTCAATTTTTTTGCTAAATCAGCAACAAACTGCGATTTATCCAAACTTTGAGAAACGGCGACATCAGAGATCAGCGTGTTTTCTTGGTGCAGGCTAACAATGGCAGCACCAACCGCTTCCCCTTCTTTAAAGCCAACATATAACTCAAAGTCTGGGGTCAAAATGATTTGAGTCAGGTACTCAATGATCATTTCTTGGTCGTGCTTATCCGCCCAACGCTGTGACTGAAGGATAGAAAACATCACAGTAAGGCGATGAAAATCAACAAGGAAAATATCGTCTTTGCCTAACGCGTTGTAACTATCGAGTAACCCTGATTTGCCCATAACTTGGTATTCTTGCGTCTCAAGACCACGAAAGTAAGTCGCTCGTCCTTCTAAGCTTTCCTTAGTTGGAAACTCGACCTCCACCAAGTCATGTAGCCATGCATTTTTACGTTGAATACTTTCTAACTGTTGTTCGTTCATTTTATTACCTTCAGAGCTACACGCTATTCATTGGCAGCGAGTAAAGACGGGACTTTGATTAGAAATATAGGCGTCACCCGTTATGGAGCGGTACATTAGCATGAAGCCTCTTACAAACCTAGCTAAACTCCTGAGGGAACGCCAAATTTTGTTTTAACTGCGTACGTCTGATAAATTGATTCGATCAATTTGCCTATTTAAGGGATGAAAAATGAAAAAAAGCTTGCTTGCTTTGGGTTTGGTGACGGTATTAGCTGGATGTAGCGATAACGAAGTTGGGGATGTTTCACTGGGTATGTTCACAATGAAAGACATCAAAATCGGTCATCTTCAAGATGAGGTCGTTACCGGTGTGACTTGTCATATTGCCTCTATTGAAGCAAACCTAAGCTTGTCTGATCCAAGTGACAGCTCCATCTCATGTCGTCAAACGGGTGATATCACACCAGAGATGATCGCAAAAATTGACAAGAGTAAATCGGGCGAGGTGGTCTTTAAGAAGTCAAAAAGTATCTTCTTCAAAACCATGAAAGTACGTCGTATCTACGATCCAGAAAACCAAACATTGCTTTACTTGTCTTACACGACCAAAGAAACGGAAGGCAGCTTCAAACACAGCCTGTCTACTGTCCCTCTTTATGGAACAAAAGCGTACGTAGAACCGACGGTAAATCCAACAAATTAAGTCTAAATTGTTTGTAAAAACAGCAGCCCGTTGAATTTTTCAGCGGGCAAATTTCTTTGCAATAAAACGGAACGATTTTCAAAATTTTGTGATACAATCCCGCCTCTTTTTTTCTCACTCAAGAACAAGCATGAAGTTTCCTGGTCAGCGAAAATCTAAACACTACTTCCCAACTCACGCTCGAGATCCATTAGTAAACCAAATTCGACAAGCACCTAAATTGTACCGCCCAACGGTTGTCGGTGTTGGTCAAACCATCGTAGATATCGAAGCGCGTGTAGATGATGCGTTTTTAGAAAAATACAACCTAAGTAAAGGTCACTCTCTCGTTCTTGAAGAGAGTAAAGCTGATGCACTGTACGAAGAGCTCGTTGAACAAGGCCTGATTACGCACCAATACCCTGGTGACACAATCGGCAACACGCTTCACAACTACTCGGTACTTGCAGACAGTAAATCCGTACTTCTTGGTGTGATGTCTAAAAACATCCAAGTAGGTTCATTCGCATACCGCTACTTATGCCGCACCTCTTCTCGTATGAACTTGAACCACCTACAAACCGTAGATGGTCCGATTGGTCGCTGTTACACACTGATCACTCAAGATGGTGAACGTACGTTCGCAATCAATGAAGGTCATATGAACAAGCTCTCTCCAGAGAGCATCCCGGAAGAAGTATTTACCAAAGCTTCTGCTCTTGTGGTTTCTTCTTACCTAATGCGGGGTAAAGAAGAAGACCAGATGCCGCAAGCCGTTCAACGCGCTATCGAGTTTGCAAAGAAACACGAAGTCCCTGTGGTACTGACTTTAGGCACTAAATACGTTATCGAAGGTAACGCTAAATGGTGGCAAGAGTACATTCGCGAGAACGTATCAGTTGTCGCAATGAATGAGGAAGAAGGAGCAGCGTTAACAGGTGAGAATGATCCGCTTGCTGCTGCAAACAAAGCTCTGGAATGGGTGGACCTTGTTCTTTGCACTGCTGGTCCAGATGGCCTTTACATGGCTGGCTACACGGATGAAAAAGTGAAGCGTGAAACCACTCACGATATTCTTGAAGGCTCAATTGAAGACTTCAACAAGTTTGAGTTTAGCCGTGCAATGCGTAAAGACGACTGCCAAAATCCAATGAAAGTGTACTCTCATATTGGTCCATACCTTGGCGGCCCACTTGAGATTAAAAACACGAATGGTGCTGGCGACGCTGCGCTCTCTGCACTGTTGCACGACATGGCAGCTAACTCATTTCACAATAAAGAAGTGCCAAACTCAGAGAAACACGAAGTACGTTGCCTAACCTACTCTTCTCTATCGCAAATTTGTAAATACGCAAACCGCGTAAGCTACGAAGTACTGACACAGCACTCACCTCGTCTATCACGTGCGCTACCAGAGCGCGAAGATAGTCTAGAAGAGACCTACTGGGATCGATAAGAACCAAGTACTTAGAGCAATAAATATGCGAAGGTCACCATTTGGTGGCCTTTTTGTTTTGATCTAGCGCAGTAATTAGTGGTTTTTGTTATGATGTAGCACGCTAAGGCGCACGAACTGCTTTACACCTTATTTTTTACCAGTATTATTCTCGCGCAAACGTTTGCGCAACAACAAGGCCGCAGCTCAGATGGCTAATGTTGCTCGCTACGTGTTAGCCATTTTTTTGGAGTATCCATGCAGTCTGATATTGAAATTTGCCGAAACACACCGTTATCTTCCATCGCTACCGTTGCCGCAAACGCAGGCCTTTTACCGCACGAATTTGATACACACGGAAAATATAAAGCCAAAGTTCACCCCCAGTGCCTTCAACGCCTTCATACAAATCAAGACGGTAAATTGGTATTGGTTACAGCAATCACGCCCACCCCTCTTGGTGAAGGTAAAACAGTCACCACTATTGGTTTATCGCAAGGCCTTTCCAAGATTAACCAATCGGTCATGGCATGCATTCGCCAACCTTCAATGGGGCCAGTCTTTGGAGTCAAAGGTGGTGCAGCTGGCGGTGGTTACTCTCAAGTCGCCCCTATGGACGAACTAAATCTTCATCTCACAGGCGATATTCATGCTGTTACCGCAGCACACAACCTTGCTTCTGCAGCATTGGATGCACGTCTTTACCATGAACAACGAGAAGGCTATGAGGCATTTGAAGCACGAACGGGTTTAACTGCGCTTAAAATCGACGTTGAGCGTATCACGTGGAAACGTGTTATGGACCATAACGATCGCGCACTGCGTATGGTGAAAATTGGTCTGAACGAAGAAGGTAAAACCATTAACGGTTTTGAGCGTGATGAAGGGTTTGATATCTCTGCCGCTTCCGAGCTGATGGCGATACTCGCGCTTGCAAAAGATTTAAACGACTTACGCCAGCGTATAGGTCGGATTGTTGTCGCTTACAACTTAGAAGGCAAACCGATTACAACGGAAGACCTACAAGTCGCAGGAGCTATGGCTGTCACATTAAAAGACACCATTGCCCCAACACTCATGCAAACGTTGGAAGGTGTACCTACGTTAATTCACGCTGGCCCTTTTGCCAACATAGCCCATGGCAATTCCTCTATCATTGCCGATCAAATTGCACTAAAACTTTCTAGTTACGTTGTCACTGAAGCAGGTTTTGGTTCTGATATGGGTTTCGAGAAAGCATGCAATATTAAAGCTTCGGCTGCGAATCGAGCCCCGGACTGTGTGGTGATCGTAGCAACACTCCGGGGCTTAAAAGCCAATTCGGGTCATTATGATCTTCGCCCAGGCATGGCGATTCCGGATTCAATCTTTAACCCTGACCAAGCCGCATTGGAAGCAGGATTTGAAAACCTAAAATGGCATATTAACAATGTCCACAAATATGGTATTCCTGCGGTCGTCGCCATTAACCAATTCCCTCAAGATTCGTTAGAAGAACTTAGTGAGTTGAAATCATTGGTTAAGCGTTTCAATCCGGATGTAAAAGTGGCCGTGAGCACGGCATTTGGCCAAGGGGGTGAAGGCACGATTGAGTTGGCGCAACATGTTGTTGAAGCCTGTGAGCAACCCTCATCATTCCGTCCCCTTTACACGCCAGAACAGCCCCTAAAAGAAAAATTGATGGTAGTGTGTGAAGCGGGTTATGGGGCGTCAACCATCGACATGAGCGAGCAAGCCAAGAAACAATTAGCACACTTTGAAGCACTCGGCTTTGATAACCTAGCGGTCTGTATTGCTAAGACACCATTGTCGATCACAACCGACTCTGCCATTAAAGCGGCACCAAGTGGCTTCAGCGTGCCAATTCGAGAACTGCGTTTGTGCGCAGGGGCTGGCTTTGTTTACGCGCTTTCAGGTAATGTTATGACCATGCCAGGCTTACCAGATAAACCAGCATTTATGAATTTGGACCTTGATGATCAAGGCAATATTATCGGCCTTTCTTAAGGTATGCGAATTTAAAAATATAATGGGAGTGTTCAACACTCCTATTTTTCCATTTATTCCTCTTAATCCTCTGTTTTTAAATAGCTTTACAGTGTAAACCAACACCAAGGTACTACTTCCACACCTCCCTTTCACCAATATAGTGCACGGTATATTCCTTAACTCCCTAATATAGTGCAACCAACCTTCCATTTTGTTCAAAGCGCATTGATTCTATTAGAAAAATTCTGTGGCTCGAATCTTGTAATGCGTTATGTAGCATTACATAACGTCAAATATAAGCACGCGAGCAGTTGGCTAACTCCTCAGGCTTATCGCTGCTTCAGGACACGAAGAACAAGGGAAAGGGAATATTATGCAAGATGCACTCGCCGTAATTTTAGCTGGAGGAATGGGGTCTCGACTCAGTCCATTGACCGATGATAGGGCAAAGCCTGCGGTCCCCTTTGGAGGAAAATACCGAATCATCGACTTTACGCTAACTAATTGTCTTCATTCAGGTTTAAGAAAGATATTAGTTCTCACTCAATACAAATCCCATTCATTACAAAAACACTTAAGAGATGGGTGGTCCGTTTTTAATCCCGAACTTGGTGAGTACATTACCGCTGTCCCACCCCAAATGCGCAAAGGTGGTGCATGGTACGAAGGCACTGCGGACGCTATTTACCACAACATGTGGCTTCTCGACCGTAATGATGCCAAGTACGTCGTCGTTCTATCCGGCGACCATATCTATCGAATGGACTACGCGGCAATGCTCGAAGAGCATAAATCGAACGGAGCAAAACTAACTGTAGCTTGTATGGATGTTCCTGTAGAAGAAGCAACCGCTTTTGGTGTGATGGGAACAAATGAAAGTGGTTTGGTGCAGTCTTTCATCGAGAAACCAGAAAGCCCACCTACTCTGCCTGATGATCCGACACAGAGTCTCGCATCGATGGGAATTTACATCTTCAATATGGATGTATTGCAAGAGGCTCTCGAACAAGACTCGCAACTCGAAGAGTCGAGCCACGATTTTGGTAAAGATATCATTCCTAAGCTCATTGATACCGAGTCGGTTTACGCGTACAAATTTTGTGGCAGCAAAGGCCGGGTTGACAAAGACTGCTATTGGCGCGATGTGGGTACGATTGACTCTTTCTATGAAGCAAATATGGATTTGTTAGAACCCGTTCCACCGATGAACTTGTACCAACCCAATTGGGCCATTCGAACCTATGAAGCCCAATTTCCACCAGCACGAACCGTTTCTTCTGCTACTGGCAATGAGGGTATTTTCATTAACTCAATCATTGCTAATGGCGTCATAAACTCTGGTGGCTCTGTTCAGCATTCTGTTATTGCATCTAACGTGCGTATTCAAGACAGCGCAACGGTCGTGGACAGCATTATTTTTGATGATGTTGAAGTAGGCGAAGGCTGCCAACTCGTGAACTGTATTATCGATAAACATGTTTGCATCCCACCACACACTCAAATCGGTATGAACAAGATCGAGGATGCAAAGCGATTCCACGTATCGGAAAAAGGCATCGTGGTTATCCCTGAGGGGTATGAATTCTAACTGACTCGCCATTGGTAACACTATTAATCTCCCATAATAAAAAGCGCGCGATTTACATCGCGCGCTTCCCCATAACCGATTAAAACGGATTAGATGTTACATACTGTCGCCCAGCTACCATCGCTACCTGGCTCAGATGCTGTCCACCAATTTGCTTGGTACACCACACCATTGTGAATCACTTTATCACCTTGGTTTGCGTGGCTTGGGTTACCTTGCCAATCTGTTTGTGGAAGATCTGGGTAAGTAACTAGACCCGCAGTGTCACAAGTACCCGGCTCAGTACCACCACCGCCAGTGCCAGAGTTTAGGTCACCAATTGGTAGGTCTGGTTGCTCGAACTTAAACGCGAACTCTTTACCGCCAGAAATCACCGTGTAATTAGCAGGGCCAGAGATTGGTAGGTAGTAAACCATATCAAGCTCGTAAGTGCCGCCCGCTGGTAGATCTTTCCATGCTGGTAGAGAGAAGGATACGCGGTGCATTACGCCATCCAAACCGCCGATGTTGTTTGCACGAGTATGACCAGAAGCAATCACACTTAGACCGCCGCCAGACTGATCTTTCGCATTATCTGGTGCAGATACAGGAATATCGAACTGGAATTCTGTACCACCAGGGATAGCTTGACCAGTGTTGTTTGTGAACGTGATCTTAGGGTTAATTGGGTAGTTCTGGTCACCAACTTTGAAACCACCGACACTGACTGCAATATCTACAGCTTCCGTTGGGAGAGCACCTGTCGCGATCTTGTTACCGTAAGGCGTTGCAGACTTAAACTTGTCGTAAATCGCTTTAGTCATAGTGTTACCCATGTGGTACTCACCATTGCCCGCCGCACAAGCCTGTTCTGTAGCATCGATTGCAGTACGGTTGCCATTTGCGTCTAGTACATAACAGTTGTAGTCACCTGCCAGTTCCCAGAACATAATGCCACCGATTTCTTTGTCGATAACGTAGTCCGCTTTCACTTGTACAGACGCTTTATCTTCTGTCGATAGGAAAACGCTCTTCTCAGCATTCCATAGCCATGGTGCAACCGCAACATCATCATAGTGACGAGTGTAAGAACCAACAAACTTGTCCGTTGGATCGTTCACAGGGTCTAGGCCGTAAGCTTGAGCGTAAGAACCCCAAATACCTTTCTCTAGGTTCTTCGCATGCCACATTGGGTTTGAACCTGCACCCATTTCGTTGCCTTTAGGGTCAGTGTCATGCCACATGTTATCGATACCGATAGCGCCGTGACCACAATTGTTCTTCTCACCCTCACCAGTGCCAGGAGCACATTCAGATTGGTTAGGAAGTGCTGCTCGGCCCCATAGGCCATTATCACCACCTGTTACACCTTGCCAACCACGAGTGTAGTAAGGAACACCGATGTTAATTCGACCTGCTGGCATAGAACCACGGAAGTAGTGATACGCCCAGTCAGTATTCAAGTAGCCGATACCACCGTATGCCGCCGTGCCGTATACGTTCCACTGTGCCAACTCAGAATCTTTACCAGTGTCGTACAAGGCAGCGTTGTGACCAACGTGATCATTCCAAGCACCGTGCAAGTCGTAGGTCATGATGTTTACGTAATCGAGGTACTTAGTAACGTCGAACGTTTCCATACCACGCAGTAAGTAACCAGAAGAAGGCGCCGCGATTGTTAGCATGTAGTGGATGCCGTCTTGCGAAGAAGCCGCATCTAATTTCTCACGTAGAACTTTCATCAGCTCTTGGTAAGATGCCCATAAGTAAGCACGACGTGGTTCCATGAAGTCTTTATCGTAAGGGTTACCAGCACCCGCCATTGACGTTGGGTACTCGTAGTCGATATCTAGACCATCAAACTTGTAGGTACGCATCATTTCAACGGCAGACGTTGCAAACTTCTCGATACCAGCATGGTTGATAGAGCCATCAGCATTGGTCGTCATGGTGTAGAAACCACCGTCAGCAACACGATTACCATCAGCACCGAAGTGACCGCCGGTTTCAGCCCAACCACCAATTGAAATTAGCGTCTTAACATCGTGTTTTTGCTTATAAGTTGCAAGTGCGCCGAAGTGACCTTTAAAGCCCAGTGCTGGGTCAACTTCAACACCTGGCCATGTTTTACCTGTTGCTGGGTTAGTTGGATCTGTTACATCGCCCACATTCACTTTACCGTCTGAGCCAATGCTCACGAACGCGTAATTAATGTGTGTTAGCTGATCCCAAGGAATGTCTTTCACTAAGTATGCAGCTTGCGGGTCATCCCCACTACGCCAGCTTGTGAAGTAACCGATAACACGACGCGGGTGATCTGTACCCATTAGTTCACGACCATCTTCATCGTAAATAGTACAGTAAGGAACGTCGACACCTGCCGTTTGATACAGACCATCTGGACGACAGTTTGAAGTAGCCGCACCGCCATTAATCACTAACGATACAAGAGAAGAGTCTGTTGTCGCACCAGCATCGTCTGTCGCTTTCGCGTAAATTGAGACGTTGCCTGCCGTTGCTGCAGTAAAGTCAACCGAATAAGGAGCAGCAGTTGCTGTACCAATCAGCGTACCTGCTGCGAAGAATTCCACTTTCGCAACCGCACCGTCAGCATCAGCTGCATTTGCAGTCACCGTTACCGTACCACCAAGATCCACAGTCGTTGCAGAGAGCGCTACGTCAACGGTTGGTGCTTCATTACCAGGCTGACCGGCGTTAACAGTAAGGGTTACAGCACTTGCCGCACTCACTGCGTTTTTATCATCGTAAGCTTTCGTTGAGAATTCATGCGCGCCTTCAGTCGCCGTCCATGATGCTGTGAAAGGTGCTGCAGTTGACGTACCCACTAGAGCGCCATCAACAAAGAATTCAACTTTACTGATGGTTCCATCCGTATCTGCCGCATCCGCAGCAAGAGTAACAACATCACCTGCTGTAATTGAAGCCGACGCAGAAGGTGAAGTTAATGAAACTGTCGGAACTTCATTCACTGGTGGGTCAATTGGGCCACCATCACAAGCGCCAAGGTTTTCCCACTCCCCCCATTGACCGGACTGTGCAGGGTTGTTGTTTTGCGTCCAGTAGCGCGCTTTGTATGCGCTGTTTTCGTGTTGAACTTGGTCACCGCCATTGTAAACCTTTGACGAATCCCAAGCCGCTAACGGCGTACAATCAACGGCTGCATAGCTGTTGAAGGCCATTAGACAAGATGCAGTTAACGTACTGAGTGTAAATACACTCTTTACTGCTTTCCCGTTTCTAAGGTGCATATTGCTCTTCCTTAAGTTATTGTTAGTACAATACAAAATACGCTTTAAATACTGCGCATCATTACTTTTGTTTCGACGTAAAATAACTTAAGTACAAGTACAGAGTTTCACACTAAGAATTTATAGATTTTCAGCAACACCTCTCAAGAATCCACTAAAACTTTGCAACGAATGACATCTTATTTTGCACCGATAACTAATTTTATTACTCAAATAAATATATCGATCGCAAATAATTAAAAAACACAAAAAAAGTCCTAATTTTGAAATAAAGATCACTAAGCCTTTGTTGATCTTGGCGTTTCGTTAAAGTGCCGCTTGTACTCACGACTAAACTGAGAAGGACTGCTATAGCCCACTTGTCTCGCGGCGTCATTCACTCTTCTTCCTTCAAGCTGAATCAATTCACGAGCTTTGTTTAAACGCACCTTTTTGATGTATTGCAAAGGCGATTCTAGAGTCACACTTCTAAACGCTTGGTGGAATGCAGAGACACTCATGTTCGCTTCTTCCGCCAAGGTTTGTACATTGAGTTGTTCGTGGTATTCCTGATGAACGCGGTTTAATGCTTTTGCAACCCTCGCATACGACCCCTCTTGATGTGCGAGCTCAAAAAGAACATGGCCGGATTCACTCACCAAAGTACGGTAGACGATCTCTTCTAGAAGCATGTCGCCAAGCATCGCGACTTCAAGATCGTTACACAATGCCTTCATTAGGCGTTTGCACGCATCCAGCATCTGATCGTTCATACGAACCGATTTCAACCCACAACGAGCAGTGTCCTCACAAGTATTACTGAAGTGTTGCGACTCCAGTTTTTTGACCAACTTTTGAAGCATGGCGGGAGAAATATCAATGGAAATACCCAACAAAGGCTCGTCGTTAACAGAAATTGCTTCGCACTCAAGTGGCATAGGCACGCCTACAACCAAATAATCGTCAGGGCCATAACGTACTGGCGTTTGGCCAATATGAATATTCTTGTAACCTTGCCCTAAAACAATAATCCCTGATTGATAAACAAAAGGTTGACGATTATTGCCTTTGCTACTGCGATAAAACCACACACCATCAATGGCGGTTTCTTTAATGCCTTCTAAATCATCTAAACCATATTTAGTCGCGTACTGCTGCATGATCTCAGCAAGTGTCTTCATCTTGTCACTCCAATAGTTATGCACGCACTATACTTGGAGTTCCGATTACAGTTCCAGCACAAGAACGGTATATTTGTAGAAATAGGCAATAAATTTGCAGAAATCGGTCTACTCAGCGCCGTTAACGCATACTAATATGCATGTATTAACCATCCTCACATTGGAAGCAAGAGGTCTAATAATGAACTTTTCATACGTCAACCCTACTCAAATCTTCTTTGGCCAAGGCCAAATTGCCGCAATCAAAGATGCAATCCCTGCAGACCAAAAAGTACTGGTGATCTACGGTGGCGGTTCTATTAAAAAGAACGGCGTGTATGACCAAGTTGCACAAGCACTTGAAGGTCGCGAGTGGCTTGAATTCTCAGGCGTAGAGCCAAACCCAACGAAAGAAACCTTGGATAAAGCGGTAGCGACCGTTAAAGAGCAGAATGTTGATTTTATTCTTGCTGTTGGTGGTGGCTCAGTAATTGATGGTTCTAAATACGTTGCAGCTGCGGCTAAGTACGATGGTGATGGCTGGGACATCATGGTAGGTAAACACCAAGTAACAGAAGCAACACCACTCGCAGCTATTTTGACACTGCCTGCAACAGGTTCCGAGTCAAATATGGGCGCGGTAATCACGAAGAAAGAAACGCAAGATAAATTGGCGTTCTTAGCACCTGTAGTTCAACCGAAGTTTGCAGTTCTTGACCCAGACGTAATGAAGACCCTGCCAGAGCGTCAGCTTATCAACGGTCTTGTGGATGCATGGGTTCACGTTTGTGAGCAATACCTAACATTACCAACAGGCGCAATGGTTCAAGACGGCTATGCAGAAGCGCTACTTAAAAACCTAAAAGTACTCGGCGATCAGTTCGCAGAACGTGATAACGACCAATGGCGTGCGAACCTAATGTGGACAGCAAACCAAGCATTGAACGGCCTTATTGGTAGTGGCGTTCCACAAGACTGGGCGACTCACATGATTGGTCACGAACTAACTGCGCTTTGGCACGTAGACCACGCACGCTCACTAGCGATCATCCAACCATCGCTACTTCGTAACCAAATGCAGTTCAAACGCCCTAAGCTTGAGCAAATGGGTCGTAACGTATTTGGCTTATCAGAAAGTGAAGATTTGGCAGAACGCACGATTCAAGCCATCGAAGCTTTCTATCATCAGCTAGACGTAGCAACTCAACTTGAAGGTTACGGTGATGATCGTGAAGCCGCTATTGACTCAGTAATTGCACAGCTATCAAAGCACGGCATGACCGTTCTTGGCGAGAACCAAGCGATTGACCTAGAAAACAGTCGTAAGATCCTAGATCTCGCCGTAGCATAACGACCTGATCTATCAAATTTCTGCCTTTTTTAACGGTATTGTGTCCGCGCAGACACAATACCGTTTTTTTATGGTAATTTAGCCGCACACTGACAAATCGATATAAATTGAACTTTTCTGCTAAAAAAATAACAAATAGGCGATAGTTCGATGTTGTTATGTAAGCCGATGACCAAAAACAAACCAAGTGCTTACTAGTCGATGTGTCCATTTTTTGCTTGCTCATAAAAATGAGCGTTTAGTCGTCTATTCAAGAGTTAATCGTATGTGGCTGATTGTCGTAGCTTGCGCGCTCATGCATATCATCAGTATCAAGACTGGCCCTAAGTGGTTATTCTTTTTGACCAAACCGTTACCCATCACAGCAATGATTGGGATGCTAATGCTGTCTCCGGCAAGCCACCTCCCCTACACCCACTGGATCATTGGCGGTCTCTCATTGTCACTCATGGGTGACCTAATCTTAATGCACCCAAAAGACAAATTTGTTGCGGGCATTAAACTGTTTTGTCTTGCCCAAATTAGTTACGCTTTGGGCTTCATCAATATGGCAGCATGGCACTTCACACCTTGGTTGCCATTTGCCGTATTTGGCGTAGGCGTCTGTGCCTATTTCTTCTTTAAACCCGATTTGGGGAAAGAAAAGTGGTCGGTAGCTAGCTATATCTTTGTTTTGATGACAATGCTATGGATGGCGATGGAGTACTACGCCAGTGGAAAGACCCAATCATCGGCCTTCGCGGTTCTCGGCAGTTTCATCTTCACTATGTCCGGAGTTGTCCTTGCCTTCGAACGATTTGGCAGTACATCGGTATTTTCGCGCCAAGTGGTGATGACAACCTACTACTCTGCACAGTTTCTTATCACTATGTCTGTCTTCGCAATTGTGATCCGTTTTCTCTAAAACTGACTATATTATTGATTAGTTTTATCACGAGTTATTTGCTCACCAGTTGGACAGTTTATGCTTGATTAACAGGTGCAATACGGTTAATAACTTGTTATTGTAGAAAGAAATTTATTCTAAAAGTTGGCAGCCTTGAAAGAGAAAAATATCGTTGTTGAGTTCAGCGGCGTAAACAAGTGGTATGGTGAATATCACGCCCTCAAAGACATTAATTTTTCAGTACATACCGGTGAAATCGTTGTTGTTTGCGGCCCTTCTGGCTCAGGAAAATCCACGCTAATCCGTTGCATCAACCACTTAGAATCCATCCAAGAAGGTGAGCTCAGCGTCTTCGAACACCCTGCCAATTCTAAAGCACAAAAACCGGGTAAAGTCGGCATGGTATTTCAGCACTTTCACCTGTTTCCACATCTCACGGTGTTAGAAAACCTCACTCTTGCCCCTATCCGCACGCTAAAGCTTTCTAAACAAGAAGCGGAAAAACGTGCAATTCATTATCTCAAGCGCGTTAACATCGAAGAACAAGCCAACAAATACCCAATTCAACTGTCTGGTGGTCAGCAGCAGCGTGTGGCTATCGCACGCTCGCTCTGTATGGAACCAGATTTACTGCTATTTGACGAGCCGACTTCGGCGCTCGATCCTGAAATGATCAACGAAGTGTTGGACGTGATGGTGGAGTTAGCACAAAGTGGCATGACCATGATTTGTGTAACGCACGAAATGGGATTCGCCAAAAAGGTCGCCAATCGAGTGGTCTTTATGGATGAAGGTGAAATCATCGAGATGAACTCCCCTGTGGCACTTTTTGAGACACCGCAGCACCCTCGGACGCAGGCATTCTTAAATCAGATTCTGAGCTACTAAATACATGGTCTATAGAATCTTCAAACCTGTCCTTCAAGCGTTACTACAAATCACTGTCCTTCTCATCGCTATCGCATGGGTATTAGATTCTGGTGCTCAAGCAATGGGGTATCAATGGCAGTGGGAACGTGTACCTGACTATATCGCCTTCTACGAAGATGGTGAGTGGTGGCCGGCAGAATTAATCGAAGGACTTATCGTCACGCTAAAGATTTCTGCGATTAGTCTATTCTTCACTTTAGTGATTGGATTGGTGACTGCGCTTTTAAGGCTTAGCGATTCCAAAGTTGGTAATGCGATTGGAACGACGTATGTCGAACTTATTCGTAATACGCCGCTACTGGTACAGATTTATCTACTCTACTTCGTCTTTGGTCCTGTCATTGGCTTGGATAGATTCAGCACCGCAGTCCTCGCATTGTCTTTATTCCAAGGAGCCTATACCGCCGAGATCTTCCGTGCTGGCTTAAACAGCATTCCAAAAGGTCAGTTTGAAGCTGCGAAGACATTAGGTTTATCGCCTTTCTTCGCCTACAAAGACGTCATACTTCCGCAAGTGTTGCAACGCACCTTGCCACCTTTGACGAATGAAGTGGTTTCTCTTATTAAAAACTCTTCAATTGTCAGCGTCATGGCAATCTTTGACTTAACGACCGAAGCGAGAAACATCGTATCGGAAACGGCCATGCCGTTTGAAATCTGGTTTAGCGTAGCAGCAATCTACCTTGCTCTTACACTATCACTTTCTGGCCTATCCGCTTGGCTAGAACACAAACTAGGAGCCAGTTGGCGCAAATTATAAGGAGATAACATGAAGTTATTCAAAGCGACCATTACTGCATTATTGGGGCTTGCGATTGCTTTGCCTTCGCTTGCAAAAGAAGAAGCCGCGACCCCAAATGTTGATCAAATCAAAGACCGCGGCACGCTTCGCGTTGGTATGTCAACATTTGTGCCTTGGGCAATGCGTAACAAACAAGGTGAGTTAATTGGTTTTGAAATCGATGTAGCGAAACGCCTAGCCGCAGATTCAGGCTTACAAGTTGAATTCGTACCGACAGCGTGGGACGGCATCATCCCAGCTCTTCTTGCTAAGAAGTTTGATGTAATCATTGGTGGCATGTCGATTACGCCAGAACGTTCAAAGAGCGTATTGTTCACAGAACCGTATTCTCACTCAGGCGTTCAAGTAGCAGCAAACAAAGAGCTAGCTGCTGGCTTTAGTGAGTTTTCAGACTTTGACTCTCGCCGTATAAAAATTGCCGCTCGTCGTGGCGCGTTCACAGTGCAAGTAGCGCGTGAGACGTTCCCTAAAGCGAAGATCCTTCAGTTTGATGACGATGCTCAAGCATTCCAAGAAGTACTAAACGGCAACGCACACGCAGTCATTGCATCAAGCCCGAAACCGGAGCATGAAGCGATCAAACACGCAGATAAGCTGTTTATTCCATTTACTGAGCGCTTATCAAAAGGTAACGAAGCCTTTGCGGTTCGCCTAGGAGAAGAAGACAAAAAAGCCTTCTTTAACAAGTGGATTGAAGCTCGCACACAAGATGGTTGGTTAGATGAGCGCTACGAATACTGGTTCTCAACGCTAGATTGGCAAGACCAGGTGGCACAAGGTCAATAACCTTAATCATCGCACGAATTAACAACACCGACTCGTACTGCGAGTCGGTGTTCTTCTCTACTATCGGGAGTCAAACTTTGAGCGGACAAACCACCACTCGCGTTGCACCAACCAAAGCAAAATCAGGCTTTTTCTTAAGTCGTTTTAACCTACTCGATTGGGTACTGCTTGCCATCTGCGCGTTGGCTGGGGTTTGGCTCTATCATCGTTCTACCGTTGGCGTAAACTACATCTGGCATTGGAAAGAAGCCATTGACCTCTTATTCACCCCAAGAGCAGACGGCGGCTTGCCGTATTTCTTCCAAGGCCTAATCTCAACGCTGCGCTTAAGCCTTTGGGGCATCACCTTTGCTCTCGTATTGGGCACGCTACTTGGTTTAGCTCGTTTCTCAGGCTCAGCTTGGTTGCGCACACCTGCCAACGCTTTTATTCAATTGGTACGAAACATTCCACCTTTGGTATTCGTATTCATCTTCTATTTTTTCATCTCGAACCAGTTGATCCCATTACTTGGGTTAGAAGATCTTCTGCGCAACTATCGCGGAGATATAAATGCACTGCAGAACTTCTTATTTGGTCCACCAAACCTATGGGAAAACTTGGCCTCTGGTGTGCTTTGTGTCGGCTTACTGTCTTCGGCTTATATTGCTGAAGTGGTTCGCGCTGGTTTGCAAAGCGTGGATAAAGGCCAGTGGGAAGCTGCAGATTCACTCGGCTTATCTCGCTGGGTCAAATACCGTTTTGTAATTGCCCCACAAGTACTCAAAGCAATTACACCTGCCCTCGCCGGACAAACCATTTCACTGGTTAAAGACACTTCTATCGTTTCGCTGATCTCGATTCAAGAAATGACCTTTGTCGGCACAGAGATGGCCAATTCATCAGGCTACATTTTCGAAATTTGGTTAATCGTCGGCTTCGTTTACTTTCTGATTTGTTTCGGTCTATCAATGATTTTTAGATACATAGAGAAAAAATCGGAATCTATTTCAAATTAACTTAAAAGCCCTCATATTTAAGACTTTGTAAGCCTTCAAATCGGAACTCCATCCTGTTACAGTCATTGCCATGCTAGTTTTTTGGCGTTTTTCATGGAGTTAAAGCAGCAGTCCGACTACGAGCAGTACATAAGACAGGACAGTCTTGGTGAATACTATGTCGTGCTCAACCAATATACGTTTTACAGTGTTTATCAACCTATCTTCGATAAGCATAGAAACATAATAGGTATGGAAGCCCTACTCCGCATTCGTGGTGTAGACGGCGCTAACATTCGGCCAGACCTGTTCTTTGCTGATGCAAGTATTGATACCTACTTTCGTCTATGTATCGAGTTTTTATCTCGTGCTATTCATATTCGTAACTTTGCCAAGCACTTCGCAGGTTCAACAATTAAGTTATTTCTTAATGTCATGCCTCAAACGCTGCTTACCCTAACTAAAGATATGGGTTTCAAAGATAACGGCCTTCTGTACAAACGCTTAGAAGAGCTTGGAATGCACCCCTCTGACGTCGTATTTGAAGTAGTTGAAGAATCTTGTGGTGACACTGAGCTTTTGATAGAAGCCGTCCAATTGATGAGGGCGAATGGCTTCTTGTTCGCTATTGACGACTTTGGCTCTCACCATTCAAACATGTCTCGCGTTAAACATCTTTGCCCCGACATCATCAAGATAGACCGTTCTTACCTTCTCGATTATTGTTCAGGTGATACGCTGGCGATTGCAAACGCAGTAGAACTGGCTGAAGAGATGAATGCGAAAGTCGTGATAGAAGGTGTAGAGGAAAACATTCAGCTTTCCGCCATGCAACGATTAGACTTAGATTATTACCAAGGTTTTTACCTCGGCAAGCCTAACGCAATCCACCATTGGACGAATCAGGTTAATAGTAATAAGCTTCTGCATTGAGCTCATACGAGCATCCTCGCCCACTCTACAAATAAAAAGCGCCGACTTAGTCACACTAAGTCGGCGCTTTTTAGTTATTCGAATCTATCGAATCAAACCAACATCAATTAAAAGAAGTCGATTGAGTTACGGCCGCTGTTCGGATCGCGAGTCGCTTTAGGCTTATCTTCTTTTTTGCCTTTCTTAGCCGATTGAGATAAGGCTTCTTTCTGTGCTTTACGCTCTTTGTGCGCGGCTTTACGGCCTGTTGATTTCGGCCCTTTAACGTTCGCTTTGTCGTTCTTTTTCGCACGAGACTTTTCTTTGCGAGCCGCTTGTGCTTCTTTCTTCGCCTTTTTCTCTGCTTTTTCTTCAGCAGATTCAGGTTCAGTTACTGGCGCGTCACAGACAACAACATAATATTCTTGGTTGAACTCGAAAAAATCACCATCGTACATTTTGCGACGCTTGCGCGTTTCTAATTCACCATTTACCGCAACGTAACCTTCTTCGATGATGTGTTTTGCTTCACCACCGCCACTCACCAAGTTTGCGATTTTAAAAAGCTTATACAGTTCAATTGGGTGCGCGTCGACGTCGATGCCAATCGCTTCGATTTCAATTTCTTCGCCTTCTAAATACTCTTCGTTTTCGTAATCTTGGGTCATGTTCGGTACTCATTAATCTTGATGAACGGAGTTTAAACGGAATGCGTACAAATAGAAACGTGATCTTCACTCATCTCTGCTATTTGGGTATATACTCACCCAATAACTCCTTGAACGAGCGTCATTTTGTCTAAAACGAGCCAAATCACCTTCGCAACCGCGAATCTATTTAACTTTATCGCCCCACCCAATGCCTATTATGATTTCGAGAACATCTACTCGACAGAACAATGGCAAGACAAGCTCGCTTGGACAAAATCACAAATCGAACAGCTCAATCCTGACATCATCGGCTTGCAAGAAGTGTTCAGCATTGAAGAAACCAAAAACTTCTTTGCTGAGATCGGTTACGAACACTTTGCCTGTGTCGATACGCCACATGTCGAAGGCGATTATATCTACTCGCGTCCTGTTGTCGCCGTCGCTTCGCGTTTTCCGATTGAACATTATGAAGCAGTTACGTTCGACAAAGAAACACTCGCTGCCTTTGGCGACCTCACCGCGCCCCCTTTCAGTCGAAAACCGGTTAGAGCGAGCATTGTGCATCCCGTTATCGGCCACATTACGGTTTATGTGACGCATTTAAAATCTCAACGCCCTGCGGACACAGAAGCCCCCGAACAGGCAAGCAGACCAATAGCCCGTTGGCTCTCAACTCAACAACGTGGCTGGGAAGCGGCAATGTTGCGTGATGCCATGCAAAAGCACTATGCGAGTAGCCCGATGCCAACGGTATTAATGGGCGACATGAACCAACCCATCACTGATGCCAGTGTGAACAAGGCGTTGGTTGAACAATATGGTGATAGCGTCACTGATTTACAGCTCAATGACGGATGGGAATTGCACGTAACGCCCTCACTAGATTCACGGCCAGCAACGCACTACCACTTTGCGAAAGGAAACGTGTTGGATTACATCTTGTTGTCGCAAGAGTTTGATGCGCACGCCGATATATCAATAGCAGAAGTCACGAACTACCAAGTGCTGGATGCGCACTTAATCAATCCGTCTTTTGAGAGAGATAAAAACGCCAGCGACCACGCATTTGTGGCGCTGACGGTTGAAATTAAGCTTTAGCGTCGGTGTGGCGCTTTACAATCTTACGCGGAATCAACTCTACACCTGCTTTATAGCGTTTAGCTGAGGCATTAAGCGCCAACTCCATTGCGCTGTCGGCAATCAGCTCAAACTGCTGTGGAAGTGAGTTGATTTTGATTGCAAGAAAGTCGAGCAAGCGGTTATCACCGAAGGTGGCCAAACGTACTTTGCCCATCAACTCTGGCTTTTCTAACATCACATCCAACACGCCTTCTAATAAGGTGTAAGACATGGTCACCACCGCATCTGGCAGCTTGCCCTTTTCGATCCAACCTTCGAGCACCTTCTTGCCTTCTTCACGGGAGAAGTGCTGACCATAGCCAACCAAAACACCAGTGCTACCTTGCTGACAAGCCGAACGGAAACCAAGTTCACGCTCTTTAGAGACTTGCAGTTCTTCTAACGCACCAATCAAACCAATCGAATCAATCTCTGAAGACAAGACCGATTCGGTTAGCTCAAACGCCGCATCGAAATCTTCACTGATCACACAACAGAAGTGCTCATCATCCATAGGGCGGTCAAGCGCAATAACTGGCGTACCGGAGTTTTGTAGTTTGAGGTAATACTCGCTCGCTGCTGGCATACTGCTCGCGACGAATAGCGCATCAATACGACGACTCACGAGCGCCTCTGCAACCTTTTGCTCCGTTTGCGGATCATCATCAGAACAACCAATCAAAATTTGATAGCCCGCTTTACGCGAGTTCTGCTCAATCAGTTTTGCTAAACGTGCGTAACTGGTGTTCTCTAAATCTGGAATGATCAAACCAAACGAACGTGAGTTGCCCGCTCTTAAAGAAGATGCTGCGTGATCCGGTTTGTAATTGTACTGCTCAACCACCGCCATGACTTTCTTTTGAGTCTTTTCGCTGATGCGGTATTTCTGCGCTTTTCCGTTAATCACATAGCTTGCTGTGGTCTTCGAAACCCCAGCTAATTTTGCTATTTCATCCAGTGTCATATTCTAAGCCCTGTTCTGTGCGCGGGATCATATTAATACATCAACGATCCTTCGATAAGTTGAATTATATGCTGAACCGATTCAGTATAAAAGCTGAAAGGATTCAGCAAAACTCAAAAATTGACGAGAGTCACCAAAATCACGCAATACAGGCTCCCTTTGCTAGGCTTTAAAAGCATAAAGCCATGAGTGGTTAAGTTTCGATTTTAGAAACAGTTTCGCTGAGTGTTTTAAAAAATTTGACCAAAAGCTGAATCGATTCAGTTTCTTTTGTTCAGTAAATTGTTGTTAAGCAAAACCGTCTCACATAGAGAAATGACGAACAAAGACACGTTCAGCAACCATAGATAAACGGCGTTACGCAAACAAAGTACTGCGTAGCCAAGATGAATTAGAAATAGATACCTTAAGGCTGGAGAAGCACCATGCTTAAGCTAAGTAAGAACGACATTACCCTATCTCAATCCGCTACAGATAAGTTTGAAGCGATCAAAAGCATCGCGAAAAGCCTGACAGACAAAGGTCTGGTTGAACAAGGCTATGTAGAAGGCATGCTAAACCGTGAAAACCAGAACTCTACGTTTCTAGGTAACGGTATCGCGATTCCACACGGCACGACTGACACGCGCTCAATGGTGAAAACCACCGGCGTTGCTGTTCACCACTTCCCAGAAGGCGTTGAATGGGGTGATGGCAACACAGTTTACGTTGCTATTGGTATTGCTGCGAAATCAGACGAGCACTTGGGCATTCTTAAGCAGCTAACAAAAGTACTGGGTGCGGATGGCGTTGAAGAGCGTCTGCGTGATGCGAAAAACGAAGACGACATTATTGCCCTGCTTCATGGCGACGTTCAGCTAGAAGCGGATTTCGATGCTTCTCTCATTCAACTGCTATTCCCAGCAAGCGACATGATTCAAATGAGCGCGGTTGCTGGCGGCCTACTTAAAAACACAGGTTGTGCAGGTACAGAGTTCGTTGCAGACCTAGTAACAAAAACACCAACGCACCTTGGTCAAGGTCTATGGCTTGTTGGTAGTGATAAACAAGTAACTCGCACTGGTGTTTCTTTTGTATCAACAGCAAATGATTGTGAATTCGAAGGTGAGAAAGTGCGTGCTCTAGTTGCATTTGCAGCTTGCAACAACGCTCACCAATCTATCCTAAGCACGATTTCAAAGCTTGTGTTTAACAACGAACACAACAAGTTACTTGATGCTTCTGCTGAACAGATCCTTGCACTGTTCAAAGGCGAAGAAATGGCAACTGAAGCGGCTGAAGATGGCAACACGGCAATCTTCAAAATCAAAAACGCCCACGGCCTACACGCTCGTCCAGGCGCAATGCTAGTAGCAGAAGCGAAGAAGTTCGAATCTACCATTCGTGTGGCAAACCTAGATGGCGACGGCAAAGCAGTGAACGCGAAGAGCCTAATGAAAGTTATCGCGCTGGGTGTGAAACACGGTCACCAGCTTCAATTCTCTGCTGAAGGTCCAGATGCTGCACAAGCACTTGAGTCAATCGGCAAAGCAATCGCATCTGGTCTTGGCGAAGGTTAAGGGGCGAGAGAATGACAGGATTGAAAACAAACAAAGTCGTTACCATCACGCTTAACCCTGCCCTTGACCTAACAGGTTCGCTGGACTCAATTAAAGTGGGTTCTGTCAGCCTAGTTGAAAAGAGCAACCTACACGCGGCCGGTAAAGGCGTAAACGTAGCGAAAGTGCTTAGTGACCTAGGTGCAGACGTAACCGTGACGGGCTTTCTTGGCAAAGACAACCCAGAGCTCTTCCACCAGCTATTTAGCGATATCAAGGTTAAAAACGAGTTCGTCGAAGTCGAAGGCGCAACTCGCATCAACGTGAAATTGGTTGAAGCAGATGGCCAAGTGAGCGACATCAACTTCCCTGGCGTTCAAGTTACGGCAGAAGAAATCGCGCGCTTTGAAGAAACCCTATTCCGCCTTGCAGAAACACACGATTACTTTGTATTGGCAGGCAGCCTACCGGGCGGTGTTACTGCAGAGCAATGCGCGGCATGGATTGAGAAGCTGCATCAGAAAGGCAAGAAAGTCTTGTTCGATAGCAGCAAAGCGGCACTACGTGCAGGCATCGACGCTCACCCTTGGTTGATCAAACCAAACGATGAAGAGCTAAGTGACTTTGTCGGCGAGCACCTTTCAACGCCAGAACAATGCCAAGAAGCAGCGCAAACGGTAAGCGATAAAGGCATTGAGAACATCGTAGTTTCTATGGGAGCAGACGGCGTGATGTGGCTTAACCAAGGCGAATGGTTACGTGCTCAACCACCAAGAATGAATGTAGTAAGCACTGTTGGCGCTGGCGATACGCTTGTTGCTGGCTTGTGCTGGGGTCACATGCAAGCGATGCCGAAAAACGATTTACTGCGCTTCGCTACCGCGCTTTCTGCCCTAGCAGTAAGCCAAGTTGGCGTTGGCCTAACCAGTCAGGAAGAACTGGAGAACATCAAGCTCCAAACGCAAGTAACCGAGCTTTACCCTAATACGAACTTAGACAAAAACTAAGGAACAGAAGGTTATCAGTATGAATATTGCCATTATTACAGCTTGTCCAAGTGGTGTTGCGAACAGCATCATTGCGGCAGGTCTACTAGAACAAGCAGCGGCGAAGCTGGGTTGGAACGCAAAGATTGAATGCCAATCAAGCGTGGTTGAACCAACACTGCTGACAGACGCTGACATTGAACAAGCAGAAGCGATCGTAATTGCGGCTAACACTCCAGTTGATACTTCTCGTTTCGTAGGTAAAAAAGTCTACCAAGCAGATATCAGCACTGTAGCGAAAGACGCATCCGCTTTCCTACAAACGGCTGTTGAAGGTGCAGTGACACTAGAGCAAGTAACTACAGTTGCGGCACAAGTAGCAGCACCAGCAGAAAGCGCATCTGCAACTAAGAAGATTGTTGCTATCACAGCATGTCCAACCGGCGTGGCACACACCTTCATGGCAGCAGAAGCGCTAGAAGAGGAAGGCAAACGTCGTGGTCACCAAATTAAAGTGGAAACGCGTGGCTCAGTAGGTGCGAAAAACCAACTGACTGACCAAGAAATCGCAGACGCAGATTTGGTCATCATCGCAGCAGACATCGAAGTACCTCTTGACCGCTTTAACGGCAAAAAGATGTACCGCACTAAAACAGGTCCAGCTCTGAAGAAAACAGCGGAAGAAATGGACAAAGCGTTTGAACAAGCAAGCGTATACCAACACTCTGGTTCTTCTAGCGCATCATCAGCGACAGAAGAGAAGAAAGGCGCGTACAAACACTTAATGACAGGTGTATCACACATGCTGCCAGTTGTGGTAGCCGGTGGTTTGATCATCGCCCTATCCTTCGTATTTGGTATCGAAGCGTTTAAAGAAGAAGGTACGCTAGCAGCAGCGCTAATGAACATTGGTGGTGGCTCTGCATTCGCCTTGATGATCCCAGTTCTTGCTGGTTACATCGCCTTCTCTATTGCTGACCGTCCGGGTCTGGCTCCAGGTCTAGTTGGCGGTATGCTTGCTAGTTCAACAGGTGCAGGTTTCCTTGGTGGTATCGCAGCAGGTTTCATCGCAGGTTACGCTGCTAAGTTCCTTGCCGACAAAGTAAGACTGCCACAATCAATGGAAGCGCTTAAACCGATCCTTATCATCCCGTTCGTGGCGACACTGTTCACGGGTCTAGTGATGATTTACATCGTGGGCGGTCCAGTATCTGGCATCATGAACGGCCTAACTGATTTCCTAAACAACATGGGTTCAGACAGTGCAGTTCTACTGGGTATTATCCTTGGCGCAATGATGTGTTTCGACTTAGGTGGTCCGGTAAACAAAGCTGCTTATGCATTCGGTGTAGGTCTATTGGCTTCGCAAACTTACGCACCAATGGCTGCAATCATGGCCGCGGGTATGGTTCCTGCACTAGGTATGGGCCTTGCGACGTTCATTGCTAAGAACAAGTTCGAGCAAAGCGAGCGTGAAGCAGGTAAAGCCTCATTCGTGCTTGGTCTGTGCTTTATCTCTGAAGGTGCAATCCCATTCGCAGCGAAAGATCCAATGCGTGTTATCCCATCATGTATGGCGGGTGGCGCACTAACTGGTGCTCTATCTATGCTGTTCGGTGCAAAACTGATGGCACCACACGGTGGTTTGTTCGTACTGCTTATCCCTAACGCAATCTCACCAGTGCTAATGTACTTGGTAGCAATCGCAGCAGGTACAGCGGTAACAGGTTTCACTTACGCGTTCCTAAAGAACAAAGCAGAAGCGAAACAACAAGCAGCCGCTTAATCATGGCTGAAACGCGTATGCGTATCTAATTACAATGCCTCCCTCGATTTGGCATTCGACACCTCCCTCTAGCCTCGGCATTGGGAGGTGTTTTTTATTGAGCGATAATCGGAGTCTAACGGGCGCTAAATCCGATAGCAGATAAAGTTACTCTCTTCTGTTTCGCTCTGATTGAAAAAGAACAGTTGCTCGTCCTCCACTTTGTAAATGAAGTCCGTTTTTGTGCCCACGTATGAGTTCATGTCTCTTACGAAGACCTCACTCTCCGTTGGCTGTTCATTCCAACTGACTTTCTGATAATCCACTGTCAGCGCATGTCCATCCACTTGATACTTGCCGTTGTAAACCAGTTCATATTCTTTGCTTTCGCCCTTTTTCGTTAGCAAGGAGCCTTTCTGGAAAATGTACATGTCTCTATCCGAGTTAAACACCACGACAGAACGATCACTGATGTTTTCATAACGTCGGTAACCTCTGGTAATAAAGTCTTCTTCAAACGTTGCACACGCCCAGCGCGAACCAGTAATTTCATCGGATTGGAAATACTTTTGGTGAACGACCACGCCCACTAGGCCAATTGCCAACGCAATATTGAGTACGAGTAGTTTGTTTATCTGCATATTGCATCCGCCCTGCTCATGCTCTCTAAGACCGTTTCTTTCAAGGTGTCGATATCGAGAGAAAACTTAATGTAGTTGACGTTCTTATTGCTGTTTTTGGCGAAAGCAAATGCACGCAAAATATGCGCTCCTTCTTGATAAGCCGATTCAGACACACGCAAATATACGATGGCCGGACACACCGGAAATACCTCATCGTTGAGGCTCTTTGCCAAAGCCGAAAGATCTAACTCGTCATGATTTTGATCGTAAAAGTAGAAGTCCGTTTCTGACACAGAAAAGTGTTGGTAATCCGAATCATCAAGAAAATCAGGATGTGGCACAAACGGACGAAAATAAAGCACAAAGACAACCGCAAAAAGCAAGAAAGCCGTCATCAGTATTGGGGTTAAGCTAAATGCCTTGTCTCGCGATTCAGCTTCTTGCTTGGGCGCTGCTTTGACTTGATGCTCAACATCATCAATTTCGAGCGTTTGGAGTTCCGGTATCTCAACTTTCTGTTTGATGGGTTTCACATCCGCATCAACTTCCAGTAAATAGCCAATTTTACTTACCGTTTTTATCTGTACGCCTTGTGCGTTCAACTGAACAAGTTTCTTTCTTAAACCGGAAATGACATTGGTCAATGCTTGATCGGTCACGACTGAACCATCCCAACAGGTTTCGAACAACTCTTCGCGAGTTACATGTACGCCCTGCTTTTCAAGCATCAAGTTCAGCACTTGGTATGGAAGTGGCCTTAGAGGAACATCATTACCGTGTGAATTGGACAATGTCCTTGTCGTCGGATCGAGGACCAAATTGGCGAAATAGATTCTATGCATACAGGCTCACTGCTTTCTCAACTCCTTGAATTATAGGTCAGGTTTGCAGAACCATTCTAAAAACCAAGTCATCTTCATCACACCACAATGCAGCACTCAGTTTTTAGTAATGAAGGATTCAAACATCAATTTTTAACTCTGCATACCTTCCGAGCGCACAAAAAACACACAATTGCCTAAGTCACTAAATCAATAGAAATTATTTGGTTTTTGTTTACTTTTTGTTTAGTTTTTCAGCACCTCATTTAGATAATGAACACTGTTTTAAACACAACAATACAGACAGTAATACAGAGGTAAATAACAATGAAAAAAGCAGCCACCCTTATCGCCGTACTTGTTAGCATTCAGGCTCATGCAAATAGCTCACAGGATGTATCAGGGTTTTATCTGGGCGGGGGTATGGGTAACACCACATACAGTGATGATAGTCCGTTTACACATTTGGATGCTGATGGCACAACTTTTAAAATTATTGGCGGTTATCAATTCAATCGTATCGTCGGTATAGAAGCTCAATACACTGACTACGGTGATATCAAAGTGAAGAACACGCCTTTTGATCTCAACGTAAATAGTGCGTCTGTTGCTGCAAACATTGGCTACACATTCGACAATGGGTTACGACCATTCGCGACGCTAGGTTTGGGCTACATTTCGGTGGATGTTCCTGAATTTCTCGGTGAAGACGAAAACGAGTTGCTACTTCGCGTAGGGGCCGGTCTTGAATACACGCCGCATCAGTTTAACAACATCACTTTCCGAGCAGCGTATGAGATGGACCACTTCAATGTCGGCTCGAAAGGTTCAAACTGGGACACCAACATTCAGGTCGGCTCTTTCTATGCGGGTGCAACTTATAAGTTTTAATAAAAAAACAAACGCGGACACATAGAAAGTACAAAGGGCGAACGCTTACGATAAGCGTTCGCCCTTTTTTGTATAACGTGCCGATTTATTGCATCGGTTCAGATTCGATATCCACGTCACCGCTGTTCAAGTTCACCGTCGCGTTGTAAACATTTTGCGGATCACCATGGTGTTTAAAGGTGAAGTGATACACGTTGGCCGGCGTCCAAATCTCTTTGTCATCGACGGGCATAATATCGTAACCATCTTGCTGGTATAACTCTGTCGCCATCACATACGCTGTCGCTGTCTGAACTTGAGTGTTGTGGTCGATTTTAGGTTCTACTGAAGGGTTACTTGGATAAGATTCACCGTTGTAACTCATCTGACGATAAGCACCATTACTCCACACAACAAAGTCTTGCCAACCGTTGCTGTAGCTGTCTATTAGTGCAATCGGTGTTCTGGTTACTGACATGCGGCTAAGCACTTTGCCGCTGTTATCGAATATGTACCCAGTACAGCCACCACTGCCGCAGAAGTAACGATCTTGGAACAACACCAAATGTTCTGCTGTACCATCACTGTTCAAATCAGCAGATCCTGTAACATAACGAATTTTGTCCGTTTCTAAAGAAAGCCCCTGTGGCATCAGAATACTTTGGTCAATCCACGTTGCGATGGTCGCTGCATCTGCACTTTTTATCTCTACAGGGACTTGAGAATCTGTATTATCAGTAGAAATGCCGTCTGTGGAAGAACAGCCAATTAGCGTTAGTGAACCTAAAAGGAAGAGTCCATGTAATCCGCGATTGTTCATTTGCGTTCGCTCTTTTATTGATGATGTTTCCTTAGTATACGCAAGATTTATCAATCGCTTGTAAGAAAATCATAAAAATCAGTAAGGTGTACACCAAACCACCAGCCTTCCTTTTCGCCCTTATCTTTTTCTCCAGCCTCTCTTCTTCTCTCTTTTGCTTCTCACTTCTATTCTCTTTTCCCTCTCGTATCTTGACTCTCCCCGATCAAAAAAGCCCTGAGGAAAGTCCCCAGGGCTAGGCAGGAATCTGACAATAATAAAAGCCAGGAAGTCCCTTATGCAGTGGTTGGTTTGATCTTAAACAGAATTGCAAACATGACTGGTACAACAATCAGAGTCAAAACTGTAGCGAAACCAAGGCCTGCCATAATCGTAATCGCCATTGAGCCGAAGAACGCATCTGATACCAGAGGAATCATTCCCAGAATCGTCGTCAATGCCGCCATACTCACTGGACGAACACGGCTGATCGCACTGTCGACAATCGCTAAGTAAGGATCCTTACCTGATGCTAGCTCTAGGTTAATCTGGTCAAGAAGTACGATACCGTTTTTCAGAATCATACCGCTCAAGCTCAATAAGCCTAGGAACGCAGTAAAGCTAAAAGGCATGTTTGTCGTCAGAAGACCAAATGCCACACCAATGATAGACAGCGGTACCGTGAACCAAATAACCAACGGCTTCTTCAGTGAGTTAAACAGAAGCATCGTAATGATGAACATCAACAAATAACCCATTGGCAATGAGCCAAACAGACCTTCTTGTGCATCTTTCGATGATTCGTATTCGCCGCCCCACGTGATTTCATAGCCTTCAGGAAGGTGCAAAGCCATCACTTTAGGCTCAATGCGAGAGAATAAACTTGCGGGAGTATCGTCACTAAGCACATCGTGGTCAGCTAATACCGTTAGCGTACGTTTACGGTCACGACGTTGAATCAACGGCTCATCCCAAGCCAGCTTCACACCATCGATCACTTGATCAACTGGGATATAAGATTGTAACGATGGACTCCAAATATTCACGTTTTGCAGTGATTCGAAATCTACACGCTCTTCTTCTGGTAAACGCGTCATGATAGGTAGTGTATCTGTACCATCACGAAGGAAACCAAGCGTGCTACCCCCAAACGCCATTTGTAACGTGCTTGAAAGATCTTCTTTCGAGATACCCAAACGACGCGCTTTTGATTCGTTAAATACAGGCACTAGCTCTTTCGTTCGCTCACGCCAGTCATGACGAATGTTACGAGCACCCGGGTCAGTATGAAGAATGTCTTCTACTTGCACCGCGAGATCACGAAGCACTTGTGGATCTGGGCCAGTAATACGCGCTTCAATCTTAGACGCCGGCGACGGGCCGAATTCCATCAACTTGAACTGGAACGTGGGTTTATCAAACGTCTTCGCTAGGTTGTCATCCAACTTATGCAGCAGTTCAAACATGTTCTCACGATCTGTCGTACGAACTTGGAACTGCGCGTAAGCTTCGTAGCTTTTCTCTGGTTGGTAAGTCAGAGCGAAACGCTGCAAGCCTTGACCAATCGAAGCTGAAACAAAATCGACATCATCTTGTGAACGAATGTAGCTTTCTACTTCTTCCGCTTTCTTGATGGTCTCGCGAATGTCTGTGCCTTCTGGCATCCACATATCAACGTAGAACATCGGCGTGTTTGATGGCGGGAAGAACTGTTGCTTCACACTACCAAACGCAACCACAGCACCAACGAGCAATGCCACCATGCCTGCTACCGTTAACCAACGGAAACGCAACGCAAATTTAAGAGACGCACCAAACGTGACGAACAACCAACCTTTGTACGGATCTTCGTCTTCTGCTTGTGTATTTTTGTCTTCTTCTTTTAGTAGAAGGTCTGCAAGGAATGGCGTTAACGTAATCGCAGTTACCCAGCTTAGAAATAGCGAGAAACACAGTACCCAGAACAGAGAGCCCATGAACTCACCAGTCGCATCTTGAGACAGACCGATAGGCGCAAACGCGGTAATAGCAATGACTGTCGCACCAAGCAGCGGCCACTGAGTTTGTTTTACGATATCTGTTGCAGCTTGAACTTTGGTTCGCCCCTTCTTAAGGCCAACCAATATCCCCTCGACCACCACGATGGCATTATCCACCAGCATACCGAGCGCAATGATCAACGCACCAAGCGAGATACGGTGCAGTTCGATATTGTTGTAGTTCATCAAAATGAAGGTACCGAATACCGTCAACAACAGAACCAAACCGATGATCACGCCACTGCGTAAGCCCATAGTGAACAGCAGTACGATGATTACGATAGCCACGGCTTCTGCCAAGCTAATAACAAACGCTTTAACTGAATCGTCTACTTCTTGCGATTGGTTGTAGAAGTAGTTCATATCCAAACCAGCGGGCTTGATGGTCTCAAGATTCTCCAGTTCAGCTTCAATACGTTGACCGACTTCTACTACGTTTACGCCAGACGCAAACGAAATACCAATGTTGATTGCTTTCTTACCGTTATACAGCAGCACATTGCCCGGCTTTTCTTGAATGCCACGGCTGATGGTTGCAACGTCTTTCAAGCGAATCAGGTTACCGGTGTCACGACCGTGAATGATCAGGTTTTCTAGTGCTTCTACGGTGTTTAATGTACCGCTTGGGCGAATAATAAGGCTCTCGCCGTTTACCATCACCTCGCCCGCAGAAACCACATTGTTCTGTTGGTTCAGCAAGCCAGAAATCACGTTCATGTCGAGGTTCAGAGCCGCTAAGCGATCCAATGAAATCTCAACAAACAGCATTTCTTGTTGGTCGCCTGCAATGTCGACTTTACCCACGCCATCGATCAGTTCGAGTTCACGCGTGAGCTGGTCTGCGTAACGTTTCAGTTCTACGTAATCGTAGTCGTCACCCGTTAACATCAGCATTACGCCGTACACGTCACCAAAATCATCAATGATTTGCAGAGATTGAACGCCTTGCGGCAAAGTTGGTTGCAGATCGTTGATTTTACGGCGCATTTCATCCCAGATTTGCGGCAATTCATCCGGACCGTAGTCCATCTTCATGCTCACCATAATCTGTGACATACCACTTGAGGACGTCGACGTAATCTTATCGATATAAGGCAGCTTACGAATCTCTTTCTCAAGCGGATACGTCAGCTCTTCTTCTACTTCTTTAGAAGTCGCGCCGGGATAAGTCGCCACCACCATCGCATCTTTGATAGTAAATGCCGGATCTTCCAATCGGCCCAACTCTAGGAATGACATTACCCCGCCAACCGCGAGAATAACGATGAACAGCCAGCTGATGACTTTGTTCTTAATTGAGTATTCAGCAATGCTCATTATTGTTGTTTCTCCACCACATCCACTGACTTACCTTCGCGTAACTTACGTAAGCTGGAATTCACTAATACATCGCCTTGTGTAACGCCTGATGACACAATCGCGCCTTCACCGTTAATTTGATCAATCGTCACCGCCACCTTTGTGACCGCGTCACTGTTTAATTTCCACACAAAGAACTCACCATCCTTGTTACCCGCTTGAAGCGCAGTCATTGGAATGTTGTAGCCATCAATTGACGTTATACCTGCTGCCACCATGTCTACTGCAACGCTTACACTAGTACCCGGCAAAATCTCTTCATCAGGTTGTGGCATGGTTAAATACATTTGGTATGTTTGTGTCTGCGCGTTTGGCTCACTGGTGTGCTCCAAGTAATCCAACGCATAAGATTTCGCGTCACCCGAGAACGTTGCTTGAGGTTGGTAGCTCATGCTTTGTGTATTTGGGTTTACCATCGCAAGCACGTTGTCTGACAGCTCGATGCGAACGTACACTTTGTCGCTTTGATAAAGGTTTAGAACCGGCTCACCAATCGCAACACGCTCAAAACGCTCTTTGAATACATCCGAAACCTTGCCCGCAAACGGGGCAAATAAACGTGTGTAGTTCAGTTGGTTTGTCGCGTTGTAGAAGTTTGCTTCCGCCAGCTCTTTATTTGCCGTTAGCTCATCCAACTCCGCTTTAGAAATCATTTGGCGGCGATGCAGTTCTTCACCACGTTTCAGTTGACGAATCGCGAGTGTGTATTGTGCTTCTGCATCGTTTACCGCTTGCTTTTCTTTGCTGTCGTCTAACTTAGCGATCATCTGGCCTTCTTTAACCGTGTCACCCGCTTTAACGAGCACATGCTGAACTTCGCCTGCGCGACGGAATGCAATTGGCGTTTGTTCCGCAGGCACGACTTGGCCTTTGAATGTGCGGTATTGGCTTTTTACTGGAACATCAACAGCAACCGTAGAAACATACAAAGGCTGCTCTGCGGTGACTTCGTCTGTGCTGTTACAACCGGTTAGTACGGCCAATGCGATAGCCGATACTGTGAATAATGAACGTTTCATTAGATACCTTCCTCACGAACCCAAGCTTTCACCACTTGGCCTTCTACTAGGCGTTCAACACCTGCAATAACAACGTAATCATTCTTGTCCAGACCCGACTCCACAGCACCGTTCGCACTTAGTGACAAGGTCACTTTGTTCACTTGCTGTGTATCGCTGTCCATTACCCAAACCTCACCATGAGCGGCATCTTTCGACACCCAAGCCGCATTTGGCAGCATCATCGCGTTCGATACGTTTTGCTTCGCAATATGTACTTGGCCTGTCATGCCCGTTAGCAAGTTACGATCAGAAGGACGAATAATCGTCACGATCGCTTCGTAGCTGTTGGTATCGGCATTGGGTTGAGTAGAGATCTCTTTGAATTTGCCTTGGATGCGGTTGTTTGGTTCGCTGTCCATCGTCACCCACATCTCTGCGTCTTTAAGTGAGTTCAATGACACCGCTTCGGCGTAAGTCACAGGCAAAGTAAACGACACATCCAAAGTGGTGTTGTCGATTAGATTTAGGATTTCTTGCTTAGCAGCAACCACCTGGTATGGCTTCACATAGGTATAAGACACCACACCATCAAACGGCGCATGAATCTCTGTGTAGCTCAAATCGGTTTTCGCTTGCTCTAGATTTGCCAGTGCCGCTTTGTATTGCGTTTCTTGTTGGTCGTAACTGTCTGTACTGATCAGCTTCTTGTTGTACAAGCTTTTCGAGCGTTCCCATTGGGTTTTCGCTAATGCGTACTGTGCTTGTGATGCATCAAGAGCTAACTGCAAGTCTTTTGGGTCTAGCGTTGCAAGTACATCGCCCTGCTTTACCTCTTCACCCATTCTCACGATCAACTTCTCAATTTCGCCACCTACCTGAAATGAAAGTTGGGCTCTGTACGTTGCATCTATTCGTGCAAGGAATGCATCGGAATCGGCAACAGTCAGATCATTAACAGCAAGTAATTTTACAGGTTTGATTAATGGCTCAGACGGTTCTGATACGGCTTTGTTACACCCTGTCAGCATCGTGGCGAGGCTCAATGCCACCGCTGCTCCGACAAATGTGCGCTTTAAGTATTGTTTTCGCACTGGCTTTCTCCATCGACTTTATATTTACTACACAGGTGTGCAGTATATGTATAACGAAAAAATGATCAACATATTTTCCATGTGGATAATAAAATAATTAGGCAAACTGTCCGGTTTCTGGTAAAAATAGGCGCGTTGATTAATATTCGGGAAAATTCGAACTATGACAGAAAGAAAGCAAGGCCGTAGAAGTGCTGAAGCCGCTGAGCAAACTAAGTGTCTGATTCTAAGAGTCGCGGCAGATATGTTCTGTGAGTTAGGGTACGAACGTGTCTCGCTTCGAAACATCAGTGAGAAAGCTGGTGTGTCTCATAGTTTGATTCGCCACCACTTCGGTAGCAAAGAGAAGATCTGGCAAGCCGTCAGCGATGGCATGGACGAATTCATGCAAAGCTACATGGCGCAGTTGGTAAGCGAAATGCCAGCGAATACGCCATCGAATCAAAAAATCTACCTGTTCATGGTAAGAATGCTGGCGTTTGCACTCGTTAACCCGCACCCAGTTCAAATGATTGCCGATGCGATTCGCCAAGGCGACGATGCATTGCTGCAATACTTCTTAAGATCCAAAGATGAGTTCGCGGCAATCTTTACCGACCTATTTGCTGACTACAACGTGGAATACCCAGAGCATCGTATTGATCAATGGGAATCAAAGTGGCAAATGCTGGTGTTTGCACATGGTGCGATTAGCCTAGCACCTATGATGCAAGAAACGTGGCCAGAAGATGCAGACAATCGCGAGAAAATGCTGATTAACCACTGGGAATTGTTCAACACCATCATGGCAAGTCAGTTTAGCGTGAACAAAGAAGACATGATTCATCCAACCAAACTGAATGAAGTAGTGATTGAAATGTGTTGCCCTATCGAAGAGCTCACCGCATAAGTTGAGCTTTCAAAAGAACATAAAAAATGCCGAGCAATGTGCTCGGCATTTTTGTTTGTGTTTATCATCTTAGATGAGGAAACGAAATGGAACCTACTTCATAGTTGCTTATTCCTAACCACGACACTGTAGCTATACAGCGCGTGGGAGGTAGATTCCTAGTCTCGCTTTGGCTCGCTGAAATGGCGAGCCTTATTTAACTCTCTAAATCAATGAATTAGCTTAATTAACCACGGTAGTAGCGTTGTGGTACGAACGGCATTTTTTCTACCGTCATTGGTAGCATCTTGCCACGTACTTCTGCAAACAGCTCTGTACCGATAGCCGCTAGATCTGCACGTACGTAACCCATTGATACAGGCTTGCCTGCGTTAGGGCCAGCTGTACCACTGGTTACCACGCCAATCTTATTACCGTCTGCATCGAACAGCTCAGCGCCTTCACGAACTGGCGCTTTGGTTTGACCAACCAAGCCAATACGCTTACGTGCAACATCTTTCGTTTCGATCTGCTTAAGAATGATGTCAGCACCAGGGAAGCCACCTGCACGCTCGCCATCAGCGCGACGTACTTTTTGGATGCCCCATAGTAGGCTTGCTTCAACAGGCGTTGTTGTTGTGTCTAAGTCATGACCGTACAGACACAGACCACATTCAAGACGAAGTGAGTCACGAGCACCAAGGCCAATCCACTCGACTTCTTCTTCACCTGTGAGTTTACGAGCCAGTTCTTCTGCTTTGTCCGCAGGGACAGAGATTTCGTAACCGTCTTCGCCTGTGTAACCACTACGAGAAACAATGCACTCAACGCCTAGTAGCTCAACTTTGCGAACATCCATAAACAGCATCTCTGCTACTTCTGGTGCGAAACGCGCTAGTACTTCTGCCGCTTTAGGACCTTGAATCGCAAGCAGTGCGCGATCATCAATGATCTCTAGCTCAATGCCAGAAGGAAGATGCGCCTGAAGGTGCGCGATGTCTTGCTCTTTACATGCTGCATTCACAACAACAAACAGATGATCGCCAAGGTTAGCCACCATCAAGTCGTCCATGATGCCGCCCTGCTCATTAGTAAAGAAAGCGTAACGTTGCTTGCCCGCACCTAGGTCAACAATATCAACCGGAACCAGTGTCTCTAAGAACGCTGCTGCGCCATCACCAATCAAACGAAGTTGACCCATGTGAGAAACATCGAACAGACCTGCTGCATCACGAGTGTGTAAGTGTTCTTTCTTTACGCCTAGTGGGTATTGAACTGGCATGTCGTAACCCGCGAACGGGACCATCTTTGCGCCTACTTCAACATGAAGTGCATGCAGTGGTGTTTTCAGAAGTTCTTGAGTCATTTTCGTCTCCATTTAGATAGACCCGAGAATGCTGTCGGCATTCACTTGAATAATACCCAAGTAACCTCGAGATGCTTGGTTCAGCGAGAATGACTTGGTTTGCAGACGCGGCGGCGATTTAAAGGTCTAGTGGCTCTAAATCAAGAATCGGCAACAAAGTATGCAAGCCAAGGCAACTCGCCCTTCGGGAGCGTGTCATTGAACCGATTTCTGCGTCAAACAACTTGGCAAGAGCTGGCTATTACGCTGCATTGTTTTCCTTGAACTCGAATCAATGACAACGCTCTGAATCCTGCATCTTGAAGTCACTTGGGTATTTGTTTCCAATAATAAACACGCTTGATTCAATTTTGCACGAACAAGACATCACTCGACTTTCAAAAGTGTGACTTTTAACATTTTAATCACAACAGAACGCACAAAAAAGGCGCTCTGTTGAGTGAGATATCATCAACAGAGCGCCATCATAACGCATTCAAAACTGATAGCAAACGTTTGCTTTCACTATAGGAAATTTACAACTATTTATCACTATTTGGCAGTCACCCACAAAATGTGTGCATCTTCCTCACTCACACTGGTCAACATATGACCCATGTTCGCATCGTAATACACACTGTCGCCTTCGCTTAATACAACAGGCTCATAGAACTCAGAATAAAACATCACCTCACCTGATAAGATGAGTAAAAACTCTTCCCCATCATGACGAACCCAGTCTTTGTATTCGTCAAAACTACGGGCACGAATTTGGCTCTTAAAAGGCATCATTTTCTTATTGGAAAGTTGAGTCGCCAACAGCTCGTGTTCGTAGGTTTGGGTTGGGTGTGGTTTACCCTCTTTTTTCTTGGTTACATCCCTGCGCCCTGTCGCGACCTTTTTTCTCGGTGGTTCAAACAGTTGCGGCATATCAATTTGCAAACCATGCGCTAATTTTTGCATCGCTTGGAACGTTGGAGAAATCTGTTCGTTCTCGATCTTACTTAGCGTAGAACGCGCAAGGCCAGTTCGTTGGCTTGCCTCTTCTAACGTAATACCAAGTTTAGAGCGGATATCTTTAATGCGCTGACCGAGCTTAAGCGGTTCAATATTCTGGTCTTGCTGCTCTTTCGCCAACGTCATTGACGGGTATTCATCGTAAATACTTTCTGCCATAAATCCCTCTGTAAATATCCTTTATTCCTTCCTATTAGCATTGTGCATGAAGCCTATAGTGGATAAAAGTCCACCGAGTTAATTAAAGCGTGCTCTTGTTAACAAAACCAGAAATCTCGTTTCCTATAGGAAATTTTTGGTTGATTGTTCGTGCCGCAAGCGCTATGTTACCAACTTGTTAGATGTAGAGATGCACATTTCCGTAAGAGATTGGACAAGAGAAACCACAATCCAACGGAGTTTTGCCCACTTATTCGGGCCGAAAGTTCACTCTGTTCTGCTATGCAGTTCAGCTGTTTTGAGGACAAATGAGCCACCATCGCAATCAAACAACTATTTCTACTGCGGGTTCATTTTAAGATTTGGAAGGTCAACTACCATGAACAAGAGTTACCCTAACCACAGCTTGGAAAACTTTTTCTCTACCAACCTCTCTGCGACAGATGACGCTGTCTTTGCTGGAATTCAGGCAGAATTCGCTCGCCAAAACGAACAAATCGAACTTATCGCTTCTGAGAACATCGTTTCTAAAGCGGTAATGCAAGCTCAAGGCACATGCCTAACAAACAAATACGCTGAAGGTTACCCAGGTCGCCGTTACTATGGTGGTTGTGAGCACGTAGATACAGTGGAAGCCATTGCTATCGAACGCGCGAAAAAACTTTTCAATTGTGAATACGCAAACGTTCAACCACACTCAGGCGCACAAGCAAACGGCGCAGTAAAACTGGCACTACTTCAGCCTGGCGACACCATTCTTGGTATGTCTCTAGACGCAGGTGGCCACCTAACACACGGTGCTCGCCCTGCACTTTCTGGTAAATGGTTTAACGCAGTTCAGTACGGCGTTGACCGCGAAACACTAGAAATTAACTACGAAGACGTTCGCCAACTGGCACTTGAGCACCAACCTAAAATGATCATCGCAGGTGGTAGTGCCATTCCACGTACGATCGACTTTGCAAAATTCCGTGAAATCGCAGACGAAGTAAACGCGATTCTTATGGTCGACATGGCACACATTGCCGGTCTTATCGCAACAGGCGCGCACCCTAGCCCGCTTCCTCACGCACACGTTGTTACAACCACAACGCACAAAACATTGCGTGGTCCACGTGGCGGTATGATTCTGACCAACCACGAAGACATCATTAAGAAAATCAACTCAGCGGTATTCCCAGGTCTACAAGGCGGCCCACTGATGCACGTGATTGCTTCTAAAGCAGTAGCGTTCGGTGAGGCGCTCGGTCCTGAATTCAAAACTTATATTGATTCAGTGATCAACAACGCAAAAGTCATGGCAGAAGTATTGCAAACTCGCGGTTGCGATATCGTAACTGGTGGTACAGACACGCACTTGATGCTGGTTGACCTTCGCCCTAAAGGCTTGAAAGGTAACAAAGCAGAAGAAGCACTAGAGCGTGCAGGCATCACATGTAACAAAAATGGCATCCCATTCGACACAGAGAAGCCTATGATTACATCGGGCATCCGTTTAGGAACGCCTGCGGGTACAAGCCGCGGCTTTGGCGCTGAAGAATTCAAACTCATCGGTAATTGGATTGGTGACGTACTGGACGGTTTGGTAAACAACCCTGAAGGTGACGCAGAAGTAGAAAAACGCGTGCGCAAGCAAGTAAAAGAGCTTTGCAGTCGCTACCCTCTTTACCAATAAAAGATTTATTAAATCAGAAACTATCCTGACAAGTTATTTGGAGATTAAGCAATGGACAAAACACTGAAGTTTACAGATAGCCACGAGTGGGTACGTGACAACGGTGACGGCACAGTAACTATCGGTATTTCAGAGCACGCTCAAGAAATGCTGGGTGACGTGGTATTCGTTGACCTACCAGACGTGGAAGATGAAGTCGAATCAGGCGAAAGCTTTTCTTTGGTGGAATCTGTAAAAGCGGCTTCAGACATCTACTCACCAATCACTGGTGAAGTAGTTGAAATCAACGAAGAGCTAGAAGACAGCCCAGAGCTAATCAACGAAGAACCATACGAAGGTGGTTGGATTGTGAAAGTGAAGCTTTCAAACCCATCTGAGTTGGAAGACTTAAAAGATGCGGAAGAATACCTAAGCTCTATCGAAGAAGAGTAATTAGGATGAGACGAAAGCTGTCCCCTTAACACCAAGTGGGCAGCTTTTTTTCTAGGTTCGGACGTATAATTTAGATTATCAGTAGCGTTCATCCGTTACCCGAATCAAGGAGTAGGTAAAGGACAATGACTGAATTACTTCAAAGCCTCAGCACACAAAACGAGTTCGTTGCTCGCCACAACGGACCAAACAAATCTGACCAACAGAAAATGTTGGAAGCGATCAACGCAGTTAGCCTAGATTCGCTTATCGACGAAACCGTACCAGCACAAATTCGCCTAGAGCAGCCAATGAGCTTGGCAGAAGCAAAAAGCGAAGCAGACATGCTGGCAGCAATGCGTGAGTTCGCCGATCAGAACCAAGTTAAACGTACATTCATTGGTCAGGGTTACTACAACACCTTCACGCCAAACGTAATTCTACGTAACGTGATGGAAAACCCGGGCTGGTACACCGCTTACACCCCTTACCAACCAGAGATCTCACAAGGTCGTCTAGAAGCGCTTCTAAACTACCAACAAATGGTGATGGATCTTACTGGTATGGAAATCGCGAACGCGTCATTGCTTGATGAAGCAACGGCGGCCGGTGAAGCGATGACACTTTGTAAGCGTGCGGGTAAGAGCAAGAGCAACGTATTCTTCGTTGCCGACGACGTTCACCCACAAACGCTAGAAGTGGTAAAAACTCGTGCGAAATTCATCGGCTTTGAAGTCCTAGTCGGTTCTCTAGAATCACTACCAGAGCAAGACGTATTCGGCGCGCTAGTTCAATATCCAAGTACAACGGGTGAAGTTCGTGACTTAACGGACATCATCGCAAAAGCACAAGCAAACAAAACGCTAGTAACCGTAGCGACTGACCTATTGGCTTCTGCCCTACTGAAACCTGCGGGTGAAATGGGCGCAGACGTTGCAATCGGCTCGGCACAACGTTTCGGCGTACCTATGGGTTACGGCGGTCCACACGCAGCCTTCATGGCAACACGTGACAAGCACAAGCGTACAATGCCAGGTCGTGTTATCGGTGTTTCTATCGATACCAACGGCAACCAAGCACTGCGCATGGCAATGCAAACTCGTGAGCAGCACATCCGTCGTGAAAAAGCGACATCAAACATCTGTACCGCTCAAGCACTACTAGCGAACATGGCGTCTTTCTACGCGGTTTACCACGGCGCAGAAGGCCTACGCACGATTGCTCGTCGTACGCACCACATGACCGCTATCCTAGCTGCTGGCCTAACGAAAGGCGGCTTCGAGCTTGCTCACAACAGCTTCTTCGACACCATTACCATCAATACTGGTGCACAAACTGAAGACCTATACGCGAAAGCACTAGCCGCAGACATCAACCTACGTAAGTTGGGTACTCAGCTAGGTGTAAGCTTCGACGAAACCACAACCGTGGCAGACGTAGAAACCCTATTCGCTGTATTCGGTGTGAAAGAAGAAGTCGCAGCACTATCAACGGAAATTGCAGGCAACGAGTTTGCAGCGATTCCAGAAGCACTGCGCCGCACAACAGAATATCTAACGCACCCTGTGTTTAACACGCACCACAGCGAAACACAGATGATGCGTTACCTAAAACAGCTAGAGAACAAAGACTTCTCGCTAACGCACGGCATGATCCCACTGGGCAGCTGTACGATGAAGCTGAACGCAGCAGCAGAGATGATTCCAGTAACATGGCCTGAGTTTGGTTCGATCCACCCGTTCGCACCAGCAGAACAAGCAGCCGGTTACGCAGCACTAGCAAAAGACCTTAAAGAGAAGCTATGTGAAATCACAGGCTACGACGCATTCTCACTACAACCAAACTCTGGTGCATCAGGTGAGTACGCAGGTCTTATCGCGATTCAACGCTACCACGAAAGCCGTGGCGAAGGTCACCGCAACGTATGTTTGATCCCAAGCTCTGCGCACGGTACTAACCCTGCGACAGCGTCTATGGTGTCAATGAAAGTGGTTGTGGTTAAGTGTGATGAAGAAGGCAACATCGACATCGACGACCTAGCAGCGAAAATCGAGAAACACAAAGACAACCTATCAAGCATCATGATCACTTACCCTTCTACGCACGGCGTATACGAAGAGCAAGTGAAAGAAGTGTGTGAAATGGTTCATGCAGCAGGCGGTCAGGTTTACCTAGACGGCGCAAACATGAACGCACAGGTTGGTCTAACAACGCCGGGCTTCATCGGCTCAGACGTTTCTCACCTAAACCTACACAAAACCTTCTGTATCCCACACGGTGGTGGCGGTCCGGGCATGGGTCCTATCGGTGTGAAATCGCACCTAGCACCTTTCCTACCGGGTCACATTGAAAACGGTGCAGACGGCGAAAACTTCGCAGTATCCGCAGCGGACATGGGTAGCGCGTCTATTCTACCTATCTCTTGGGCTTACATCGCAATGATGGGCGAAGCTGGCCTAACAGACGCAACGAAAGTAGCGATTCTGAATGCGAACTACGTGATGGAGCAACTGCGCCCTCACTACCCTGTTCTTTACCGTGGCTCAAACGGCCGTGTAGCGCACGAATGTATTATCGACATTCGTCCACTGAAGGAAGAAACAGGCATCAGCGAAGAAGATATCGCGAAGCGCCTAATGGACTACGGTTTCCACGCACCAACTATGTCGTTCCCTGTAGCAGGCACGTTAATGGTTGAGCCAACAGAATCGGAAGATCTAGAAGAGCTAGACCGCTTCTGTGATGCGATGATCGCAATCCGTGAAGAGATGACGAAGGTTAAGAACGGTGAATGGCCGCTAGATAACAACCCACTTGTTAACGCGCCACACACTCAAGTTGACCTAGCGAAAGAAGAATGGGATCGCCCTTACTCTCGTGAGCTTGGCTGCTTCCCTTCTAAAGCAACCAAATCTTGGAAGTACTGGCCAACAGTAAACCGCGTAGATAACGTATACGGCGACCGTAACCTAATCTGCTCGTGCCCAAGCATCGATAACTACGAAGATTAACTTTTGTAGATGATCACAGATAACCAAGTTGGAAACTGTGATAACCGAGTTGGAAACCGATAACTAAGTTGGAAACTAACTTGAAAACAAAAGGCGAACCATTTGGTTCGCCTTTCTCATTTTAAGCCTCATATCCCCAGTCACCTATCATCATGTCAGTCCACACAAGATGACTTAATTTTTTTTCTGGTTCGTAGTACTCGGTTTCTGTAAAAAGTTAACTAGATTCAGATCATATCATAAGGCTCTTCATCGACCTCCCTCCCAAGAAGCGCCGACTCTCAGAAATCAAACATTATCAATAGCCTATCAAATATGAGACTGATATAATATTAGGAATCTTTTACTGTTGTATAAAAAACAAACTCAGTTGTTAAGAATCCACTAATTAGGCTATTAAAAAGCATATTTTTCATGTAATTAGTGAATCCGTTACTATTTATTACTTGGTAACTAGAACAAACTATATTCAAGGAAGTGGTGTTGGTCGATCAAAGTGTAAATGCAGGTGTTACTGCACAGCAGGGCTTCGCCTTACAGCGGAATATGGCTCTTTTCTTAATACTGGACAACTACGATAGTAAATTTGATGGCTCAAAGTACTTTCTATCCCTAGAACATTTAGAAGATATATTATTCTGTCATCTAGACGATCACGGCCAGGCTGTCAAAGTAGAGACATATCAATCAAAAAAGAAGTCCGTTGGCAATTGGTCTATTGATGCTGAACTTGCCGAGATAATAGTAAAAATACTCAAGGTAGGGAAAACGCTATTAGCAGACCCCCACCCTAAGTGCAGCAACTATAGTCACGACCTTCACTTTTCTTCTAACTCTAGTATGAAATTAACGACGAAAGTAAAATGTGGCGCTGATGGAAAGCAGACAACTAAAACCTATAGCCAAATCGTAAGTGAAGCAGACTCAGAAGTAATCTACTCAGAATTAGATCCCATAATACAAAATGCTCTAACCACAAAACTTACAACGCATGATTCATACAACAGTGAAAATTTGTATGAAGAACTAAACAATTTAAAATTCTTGTACATCGATTTCAGTCGAACAAATAAAGAACAAGAAAATCAGTTAAGAACCAAACTCGAAGATATCTTTGATAGAAAAATAAGTGACTCTAAGGCTGCACTGGATTCGATCTTTAGGCTGTTCAGAGATGTTGAATTAACATACAACCAGCAGAGTATGGCTCGGCTGTCAGATAAGTCAAAGCAAGTACACAGTCAAGATATCAACAATGCTATCGAAATCATAACCACCAAATCAAAAGCATTCCAGTTTTGGCGAGACCATAGTAGAGACATTAGCCGAAAGCTAGGAGTTAAACCATTTGAACGAGACTCATTTGAAATGAAGTTCAGCCTAGCATTTGACCTATTTAAGAGCAAAGATGAAGCAGAACATCAGAAGATCCTGAGATTTGTAAAATCTAATTATCGTAAGTGTAGTGGATTCAGTGAAGATGACTGCATAGAAGAACTAGTAGATTTGTTCAATCAAAATCATAACTCCAACTTGGACGAGCAAACTTTAAAAGCCACCATGTATGCAGCTTACTTTGAATCTATTAATAAAATGGACGATTAAAAATGGGAATTTCAGTAGAATATAACAAATTCTTTGCATATAGCAGCAAGGCAGAAAAATATTTTGATTCTACCTTCTCTAAGGGAATTAATATTGTTCATGGTAAGAATACATCTGGTAAAAGCACATTTATTCAGGCACTGCACTATACCTTTGGAATCAATGATGAAAAAAGGAAACTTGCCGACTTATTGACAGAGAATGTGATTTTTAGACTAGATTTGACTATTCACAACCCTGCGCCTACCAATGTTTCGATAGTTCGAGATGATGAGATCGTTTCTATTAAAGTTGGCGAACAACCACCAATTAAGTTCATAGGTATTGGCGGTAATAACTCGCGAGAACATGTTAAGCTGAAAGTGTTTTTGTCTGAGCTATTGGGCTTTACCCTACAACTAGAGTATGACAATGAATATAAACCAGCATCGCTGGAAGCGATGTTTTTGCCTTACTACATAGCACAAGACGTTGGCTGGGTTTATCGCCACAAATCATTCCGAGGTTTGGACTTTGTTAAGAACTTTAAGAACGATTTTTTTGACTACTTTCTAGGTATTACAAATAATTACGACCGCCTTGAAAAAACTCGCCTCGATCGGGAAAAGAAAGAACTAGAAGCTGAATCTAGGCTTCTTCACAAGATCGAGCAAAACAACAAGAAGTTCAAATTAGCTAAAATGAAGGATGAAGCATTTACAGCTAAAACTAACGAATACATCGAGCCGTATAAAGAGAATAAATCTGAGCTGATTAGGCTAGAAAAAGAATACTTGTCCATATGCAACAAGATAACACTACTAGAGGAAAGTAGAAAAACTCTGCTTAGGGTTAGGCGTAACCTGAAGACAAATATTCTGGCCGCTGAAAAGTGCCCTACGTGCTCGCACACACTATCTCATTCAATAGAAGATACTTATAATTTTCTCCAAGACAAGAATGATACTGAAACGCAAATAAAAGAGTTAAACAAAAACATCAAAGCACTCAAAGATTCTCAAGGAAAATTGAACTCAATAATCAATGACATTGACGAGAAACGCCAGATGGTTGAGCAGGATTATTATGAACTCTTAGAGTATAAGGTTGACGATGTAACCTTAGACTCATGGTTAAAAAATAAAGTCAACGTAGAGGTATCAGGAGAGCTCAATAGTAAGCTTGGTGAAATAACATCAAGAATACTGTCTATTGAAGAAGAACTAAGCAAATTCAAAACCGATGAAGCCGTTAAAAAAGAAAGAAGAAATGCAAGTTATTCATTCAAATCTACTTTTGAAAAGTATACGTCTGAATTGCACGTGAAACCTTTTGAAGACGATAGGTTCTACTTACTCTATGACATACCTGCATTTCCAAGACAAGGCGTTGAATTGTTGAAGACTCTTCTGGCTTACAATTTCACCTTTGTAGAGACGATTAAAAAAACTGAGTATGTGCATGTATTGCCGTTCGTACTTGATGCCATATTTGAAGGTGATTTCGAGGATGAAAGCAAGGATGAGATTCTTCATTTTATCAAAAGTCATACGCCATCAGATCAACAGTTCATTTTTTCAATAGCCGACTCAAAAAGTAACGCACATTCTGCTAAGTCATACAACATAAAACATTTTGAGGGTAACGCTAACCTGATTTGTATCGGAGAGAATACTAAGCAAAGATCATTTCTTGCGGACTACCGAGGGGAATGCGACCAGTATATCAGTGAAACTATGGATATTTTAAGTTGAGATACTTAGCTTAATCACCAAACTCATCAAGCGCGAGCCTACTGCTCGCGCTGCTCTAGTTAGATACCCAGTATCTCCACCAAATTCAGATGCAATTAGTATCAATTACACCATAAACCGTGCGCTCTTTATCGCATTCTTGCCTGTAGCCCATACCGTAGAGGTATTGCTGACATATAAAAAGGTGAACTCCTGTGATAAAGCAAGTTCTTATATGATTCTTTAGTTTCAAAAGACATTATAACAACCAGAGAGTTATTCGCAGCGACGATAGCCGACCTCAGCCAGAAAGTCTCATTACACTCCAAAGGTGCCAGCGCGTCAGCTCCTTCAAAGATGACAAGTGTCTTGCGTCTACAACCTTCCAAAGTAGCAACCAGTTCTCGATTCTCTTCTGCTGTGAAAGCAACTAGGGGGGATGCATACTCATTAAAGTTCAGATTAAAGACATCTATGCCTCTACTCTTAGCTCGGTCTCTACACACATCCAAGTAGCCCTCTGGTGTATGCTCAGTTATCAATGAGCAGATGGTGAGCTCTAGTTCCCATGCCATACTGATAAATATTTCTGCGCTAACCATAACCAAGCCTAACTAATCATCACATGTTTGTAATTTTAGCCTCTTTAAAAAAGATATCTAACTCTGTCGAAAATAAGCAACCAGACCAATAAATTTGCATGTTTTATCAGTTTTTTTTAAGTCAGGGATCCAAGTGTACGATCCGTGAACAATCCTTTCTTAAAGCAATGAAATATAAAGGCATTAGATTCTATATCGATTTATATAAGGAATAATAAATAAGCCTAATGAAAAACTGCAAATTCCATGTATCACTTCAAATATCACATTGAATTACAAGCTTTTCTAATTCAGATCCCTAAGCTCTAAACTAATTATATAAGTTATAATAAATCCTTTATTTACAACCACTTATAAGCACAGCCAGTTAGACAAACCCTAGAAAGGCTGCTAACAATATATTAGTAAGTGAGGATTAGGCATATGAAAATAGTTAAGCAACCATACATAACAAACTATGAGCTCAGAAAATTAGAAAAACACTTAAAGAAGATTAAGAATGGCGAGTACGAGCCATATATTACAGTTCGCCGTTCAAATAGTGTCGGTCTATCTCATATTGTTTTCAGTCACAAGACGAAACGCTGCCATCACTTATTCAGCCTAGGTGAGCTTGCTCTATTCTTTCATCTTGAGCACGATCCTGAAGTCTTGGATATACAAGAGCAATACCCCTTACCGATAAATGAAACTCTCGAGTGGGCTAAACATCTGAATTATCGACACCCTGCTAAATACAAAGAAAGGGATGGTAAAGATATTCCTGCTGCAACCATGACCACGGATTTCGTTGTCACCTTGTATGATGCGACGAGAGACCAGCTTGGCGTTCAGCCGTATAACTATAAACCGACCTCAGCACTAAGCACTGAATTTGAGCCTCCCCAAAAAGTCACACGAACCCAACAAAAGTTCAAAATTGAAGAGATGTACTGGGGGCATTACAACCATCATCTAACGCAAATAACAGATGAAGACTTAAACCCCAACAAAACATACAACCTTCAATGGCTTAGAGAGACTTACCATCATGTACGCGAGAGCCAAATCGAAGGCCCACTGTGCGAAGGGATGTTAAACACTCTAAACAAGAGCCTTATGAACGACCCAGAGAAAACTCTAAAGCAGCATTTGAATCACGCATCATTAGTACATGATGTAACCGAACTTGCTGCGTTAGAGATATTTCAACATCTTGCGTATTCAGGTCAACTAGACGTTGACCTGAATGAGCGCATAGAAGTTTTTCGCCCTGTAATGATGATTACGCAACACGATGAGAATTAATCAAAAATTAGTCGATGGCAAAAAAAGGCTTGAATATCTTATCGTAGATATTTGCCAAGACCTCGACCAAATTGCTGTCACTCAGCTCAATGTTGAACGCCCTAAAAGGCCTCATACGATTATGCTAAGTGATACGTTGAGGCAAATAGAGCTGGGCAAATGGAAAGTGCTAGAGCATTCCTTTAGCCCTTACCTATACATGTCGGACGAAGAGTTACTGAAGGATAAGAAGCGCAGAAAGTGGTTACAACGCAGAGATAGCAGCTTTAACATTATTGCCCCGTTAATCGATAACGACGAACTACGTTACAACTATCTTTTTATCGATAGCAGTTCAATCTTACATCGATTGATAGAAACATCAGGTCGCAGCCGCAGTTATGTAGCAAAAATTTTAAATCGTTACTGGTATTACGGTTCTCACGTCAATGCTCTACTCCCTCTATGGAGAAATTGCGGAACGAATCAGTCTTTACCTGAAGTACCGTCATTTGACCAAGACCCTGAGTTAGGCAAAAGTGGCCCGAAAACCAGATATGGAAGTCCTTATCGTGGAATCACTCAGCAAGACATTAAACATATTCGACGATTTGCTAAAACCATTCCAAACGGTGGCAAAGCTAGGCTGAGTGACCTTTACGATCAGTTTACACGCAAGTTCATGTATGCACGTGTTAAACCAATGATTGAAGAAGCACATGAGATAGCTTTGCCTGTTCCAAGGGCCAAACTCATTTCACGAAATGCATTTAAATATCATTTTAAGCAAAACGTAGATCAACTTGAATTGATAAGGAAGGCTGTCGGCACGACCAATTTTCAAAAAGACTTCCGAGGCCGTGCAGGCCTCGCTCGACAGGGTGTTCGTGGCCCCACAAGCCGTTATGAAATAGATGCAACAGTCGTTGATCAATACATACGCTATCCCTACGACAAAACCAATCAGTTAGCCACGGGACGCCCTGTGATCTATCTAGTTGTAGATACGTGGTCTGGCATGTTTGTTGGCACTCACGCTTGTTTTCACGGCCCAGATTGGACTGGAGCATCACAAGCCCTTTTCAATGCTTTTACCAACAAAGTCCAGTTTGCTAAACGCTATGGCGTTGAAATTACTGAAAACGAATGGCCGTGCCACCATGTCTGCTCACAGTTAGTCATGGATCGAGGTTCCGAGTATACAGACCGTAACATTGAAAGCACGCTTAAGGGCGAAATTGGCTTATCAATCGCCAGTTTCGCTCCGTATCATCGCGGGGATTGTAAAGGAACTGTCGAGAAAGCATTTGATATCTTTCATCAAAATGCTGTTCGATTTGTGCCTGGTCAAGTCATGAAAGTACCCAGCAAGGAAGAGCAACACGCTTCTAGAAAAGCGTCGATGTCCTTCGAAGCATTCATGGAAAAGCTCATAAGGACAATCATTTATACCAATAACAACCGCCTTAGAAAGAACAACCATAACTTCGAGATGTCTCGTGATGATGTTGGTTTCTCTCCTAGAGACTTATATCTCTACGGGCTAGAAGAAATGATGATACCGCCAGCTCAGATTCCTGAAGAGCGACTTCGTTTCGCATTGCTCCCTGCTGACAAGGCGACTGTGAGAATGGAGGGCGTTTACTTTAAGGGGCTGTATTACAGCGCTAACAAAATCATTCATAAACAATGGTTAGACAAAGCTCGTAATTTTGGCCGATACACAGTGGAAGTTCGATACGACCAAAATTCAACGAACTTTATTTGGTGTAAAGACCCTGAATCTAACGAACTAATTACTTTAGAACTCACTGATCGCTCTGAAGCGTATCGTAATCAAATTTGGCAATCGACCCTTCATGAAATCGAATTAACCAAACAAAAACAAAGCCTTCATGAAGAACATTCATTCGCTAACAAAATTGAGTTCTTAAACAAACTGGATGAAATCGATAAACAAGCAAAAGCTGACGCTCGATACTTAAAAACATCGTCAGCAAAGTCTATCCAGACAGGTATCAAAGAACGAAAGAGTATCGTCTCTTCTATTGAACGCAGCAAACAATCTGAGCAAATAGCAGCAACGTTAAGTTCCGAAGGTAACGCTAGCTCCACTGCTAAAAAGAATACCCAACACTTGGAAACACCTGATTTTTTTGACTTTGATGATGAACAAGATGATAGCTAATTATATACCTCACCCTAACTCTCAGATGGCACAAAATCCTCTGATTGAAGCGCTTGGAATGCCATTGCTACCTAAACAATTTATCCAGGCAACAACACTATCTCCTGACATGATGATTGATGTCAGTTCGCTCCCTACTGAGCATCATGGTTACTACACCAGAACATTCATTGATAACCTATCTGAGTGCTATGTTGTTCAGGATGAAGCCCCACGCCTTTATGACACCGTATTTCGCATGATTGAGCGAGGCTATATCTATCGCAACCCTTTGGTGTATGGCGATATTAAACAATTGCAATTTGCCGACTCTATTGAAATACCTGAAGGGCAAGAGCGCACTCTAAAGCAAACAGCAAATCAGCAGAGTTTTTTGGTAGCAGGTCTATCAGGTCGCGGAAAGTCAGCGATGGTAGAAAGCATCTTGTCTGCCATTCCTCAAGTCATTTCACATCAAGAGTACCAAGGACAAAAGTTCATCTACGAACAGATTGTCTGGCTCAAGATCGATATCCCAACTGCTCGCGGGCAGCGTGCACTACTCTGGAGGATTCTTGAGTCCATCGATTCGGTAACTGGTGAGAATTATTACGAATCACATCAGAAAAGCTCAGTTACAGCACTAATGATTGCGGTTCGTAAGGCTCTACTCATCCATGGTGTTGGGATTATTGTTCTAGATGAAGCTCAGAACCTATCTGAAACTCGACAGTACGAGAAAGTCGGTAACAACGAGAACGCCACACTAAAGTTCGTGGAAGAGTTGTTTAACAAGGTTGGTGTACCACTATTACTCGTCGGGACACTATCAACACTTAATCTGTTTTCTAAAGAGATGACTGCCGCTAGGCGAATTGGAAAGACAGGGTCGCTAATCTTAGAGCAATGTGATGTTGAAAGTTCGTTTTGGAGACGCTTCATTAAGCAAATGTGCCCGACACAATTACTTAAGAATCAGACAACTGACATTGATACTCTAACGCGCCATGTTCACTACTTATCAGCAGGGATCCCTGCTATCGCGAGCAGCCTAATAAAGGCCACATTGTCTTATCTGACTTATCTAACACCAAACAATCAAGACCTAAGCATGGCTGCTCTAGACCATGTATTTAAAGAGCAGTTTCTCTTGGTCTCGGGGGCATTAACGGCACTAAAGCGTGGTCAGTTTTATAAATATGAGGATTGCAATCCTTTATCTCAATTGCACTCGGTTCAACAAGATTTGTTTTCAGAAAGTGGCTCAAATATTGACGGCAACCAAGTCTGTAAGCAATCACCTAGAAGCTCTAGTTCTGCCGTAAACCTTACTGAGAAAGACCAAGAAATGCTAGAGAGCTTAACTCCTGAAGCCTTATTAGCGCAGGCTAGAAAGTATGAATAACATCTTGAACCTGCTACCGAACGAACACCTAAGAAGCTTCCTTAGCCGAGTTCATACTATGTCCCCTTTTGGCACTTTTGCTACTTCAGCAAAACGTGTAGGGCTGGCTAATTTCAGTGCGTCGCCAGTTACAGTCATGTCTGACCTAGACACCATTCTGATGAATATTCTTAATGATGACAATCGTTCGATTTGGCAAATGCATATGCACGGTAACGTCATCGAGTCTTTCCTCAACGAGCGAGAGAAGCGCGAACTACCATTGTTTTTGAAAGGAAAGCCATATGACATCGACTTTACACAATCCCAAACGGTACATAATCGTTTTTGGCGCTACTGCAAAGACTGTATTTCTGAAGACTTAGATACTGTTGGTATTTCATATTTTCACCAACAGCACCAACTACAGGGTGTTTTTCACTGCTACAAACACGGAACGAGGCTCATTAATAGCTGTTCTTCATGCACTTACACTGTAAAGAACCTTAGTCGAATGCAAACCCCAGCATTAATCTGTCCGAGCTGTGGTTCCAGCATGACAAGTCAGAGAGCGTATTATGATGAAACAATGCTAAAAGTTGAACAGCTTATGTTGGCGTTAAACGATCAAACGCTCACCCTATGCCTTGAATCAGTGCAACAAAATACGTTGGCACACATCGGTTTTACGCTTGAGCAAACTGAAACGTTGGCTTTTAAGAAAGCTTGTGGCGATTGGTACAAAGAGATTTTCGTGACTCTAGGGAAAGGCGCTCTAGAGCAGTACTTCTCGAACACGAGGAAGGTAAATGATCACATAATTTCTCCCACTATGAGGACTACACGCTTATTTTTATCGACTTCAACAAACAGATTTAGTCCACCACTGATCTACATTCTCATGCTGGTTGCTACAGGACAGTTATAGACCTATGTACCTGCACGAAATAGCTGGTGAAGCCTTTTATAGCCTTGTTGCGCGACACCACGCAGCCTCACCAAGACGCTCGCTACGCGAAAAAAACCGAGCTCTCCTAGGGCGCACAGATGTTCGCATTAACCCCCAGCTTCCTTGCATGCTCAAACAAGTTGCCAAACAGACCTCAATAGATACGAAAAGGTTGTTGTTTAACAGTACTTGTTTCCCTGTTGTCGGCGCTTGCCTTCAAGATAACAAAAGCAAAGCAAGACTTAGATGGCACCTGTTGAGCAATGATGGCAGTCACATCGCGGTCTTATCACGTACTACTTCTTCTCGGCTACGATTTAGCAGCGCACTAAAGTTCTGTCCGCAATGCCTTGAGGACGACACATTGAAATGGGGTCATGGTATTTGGCGTACCGTACATCAGTATTGCGGTATGTTCGTTTGTCCAAAGCATGCTTGTTGGCTGCAATATACACCGACAGATGCCGATGGCCTTAACAAACGCATCGAACTACCACCAACACCTTACGATAGATGTTTCCATGGTTCTGATCTTTGTTTAGAACGAGCGTTGAGGTTATCGCAATTCATCAGTAGTTGGCATCGCTATGAGTGCGAACGTCCATCCGAGCATATTGCTACAACCACTCACTCATCTTGGCTGAATAAGACCCATTTGTTAACTCAGAAAGGACAGATCAGGCAATCAGAAGCAATTAATCGTCTACAAGACTTTTGGGCTCCTCTATTTGCTGGTGCAAAGCTACTGCCTTCGAAACTATATCAGTTCAATTTCTTAAGGTGCCTTCTCCTAAACGACCACTACAACCATTACATACAGCATGCATTGGTTGGCGCTTTCTTTGCGAAGAACGCCAAGTGTTACTTTCTACAAACTGATCAGGTCTCAAATTACTGTAGTCGGGAATCTCATAAACCTCGTGTCTGTCTATCCGAGCTGACCTCAGGAAGCTCACTTCGTTCTGTCGCCAAGGCGACAGGGTGTTCGGTTGGCTTTTTGGCAGCCATGGCGCAACGCAATGGGGTCACAATCAAGCATCGATTTAAAAGACTCAACGATGCACTGGTCGACCAAATATTGAGACTCGCTTTCCGCGGGATCCATAGACGAGATATTGCCAAGTTATGCGGTGTTAGCGTTGGTACAGTAGAACAGCAAATTAATGCAATGTCAGGATTATCCGCATGGAGAAAACGACTCTGGTTCTGCCAAAAACGACATCAATATCGTCAAACACTCCAGAAGATCATTTTCCAAAACCCAACATTAACTCGGACAGAGATTAAACATTCGAGCAGTTGCTATATGTGGCTATTTCGATATGACAAAGACTGGCTAAACCAGCACTTACCAAAACGAGAGCCAGCTAAGTACCATCAATCTATTGATTGGAATCAGGTAGATAAAAAGCTGGCTAAACAAATTAAGCAACACGTAAAGAAGGCTACTTCGGTGTCACACGTCGAAAGACAGGTGGACTCACAACACTCATTAATCAAAAACAGAAAACGCCTCCCCCTTTCGATTGGGCAAGCGGAAAAAATCGTCTCAGAATCCAAAAATTAGGAACTATTACTATGAAATTTCTCGGTAAATTCAAACAAATTTTCGAAGCACACGAAGTCAAACCTCACTTACGTGACATCGCGATGTTTGTGACTCTTAATAATACAAGGCTCTATCCGAGAGAGCAGTTTGATGAAAATGGAGACATTCATCCGTACCTAGCACCACGTCTTGACCTGATTAAGATCATCAAACAAGAAAACTCAGTTAAGTGGTTCTTTACTGAAAGAACTTATCAAATTTGGGATTACAAAGTACCTGTTAGGCGCCCAGCTTTCCTCAAGGCACGCATGAAGCAATACATGAAAGCCGAAAAGTTGTTTGAGCAAAGTCGTAACTATGTCACAGCTAGCCCTGCATCACTCTTAAGAAGAGACGATGAAGCGAAAGTGTTCAACATGTTCTGTGATTACATGCTCACATTTAATCAAATCGCTGTTGAGAGCAAATCTATAACATTGAATGAATGGCTTGTGTGGTTTTCAGACATCAGGCGTATTGAAGCACAAAAAGAAGAAAACAAAGAAAAACAAAGACGTCACCGAGAAGTTATCGCTGAATGTAACAAATTGGAAGATGACCAAGACTCAACCGACGAAAATTAACCGTATGATGACCAACGCAATGATCGCTGTGAGGAGATCTGATGAATAAGCTCGAAACTAAGCGATTAAAAGCTATTGTCTCGCTTCTCAACGGCCTAGAACTAATTTCTCATGAGGAATTACCCGAAGAGCAGCACAACGCTCTTTGTATCAATGTGAACGGCTGGAGGTACTACCCGTCCTTTCAGTTCGATGAGCATTTTAACCTTATAGATAACCTTAGAAACAATCTTAGTCTCATGCGAGAAGGCCGAGACGACACTGATATTCTACTTTGGATGGTCTCCGAGAAATCGGTATTGGTGGAGCGAGCAGTTGCTCCACCAGCATTAGTTTCTAAATACCTAGATAAAGGTGACTTAGAAGGCTACGAGAGATTGGTCTCAGCAGAAGCGCAAAGTCATAAATACGTAACCGCTAAGCCCTGTGACTTGATTGATGACCCGCTGTTTGAGGTGTTCGTTGAGGACTGGTTTAATTGGTAATCACACTCAGAAATGGGCATCATTTATCTGTTATTAACAACATAATTTAGTCCACCAATTTGGTTAAGGGCATCAACTAAGAATTTTTGGTATTGAACTCTTTTTTGACTATCGGACAAATTTAGATTTAATAGACGTCTTAGGTTCTCTGTACTATTTAAACACTGTTCTAAGTTTTGTTGCCCTAAAGATTCTTGATACTGATAGCGTTCAATTAAGTCTATAAACTGCTGTTTACAAATAAATTTATTATAGCTTGCTTCTAATTCAAATAAGCTAACGCTTAAATCGGCACCGCAGCCAACACTTTTAACTAGCACTTCAACATCTTCTCTCGATATTCTTCGGTCAACAGGGTAAGAGAATTCAAACAACTGCTCTTGAGGGAACGGCTCTTCGTGTGGATGATAGTACCCCAACATTTCATTTGTTTTCTTGAAGTCACTATTACAACGAGTTCCTGCGGGAACGAAATTGTATAAAGAAAGGGATAGAAATGGATACTTCGACTTAGGATAGAAGTGGTCAATCGCAGGTCTATATCGATCGAATGGCTCAATAACTTCTTCAGCGCAATATGGGCAAAAGCTAATTTCGAGACTTTGGACTATCTCTCTACCAAAACTTTGAATTAAGTAATCATAATTAAAAGCACTATCTAAATCATTAACCCAATTTGGAAAACAATCAATCTGAGCGTCGGAAAGTTTAGAACTACCAGAGGTCAAAGTTGTCAGCTTTTTAAATAAGTCTCTCAAATCTCTGGGCGTTACAGTATTAGCTAACTGTTCTCTGTAGGACTCAAGGAGTAATGAGCGTCTAGTGGAGTTAAATTCATCGATGCACTCTATAACGATATCCTTTAAAAGAACGATTCTATCTTTGTCTACATTGCGTCGAATGTTGTAGTCAGTTGGATCAAAAGTAAAAGCAAAGTTTTGAAAGAAAACCTTCCGATTATATCTTTCTGATAGAATTGGTAATTCTTCAAAAATTTCCTGAAAAGCTAATTGCAGACACTGTACGTCCCCCTTAATAAGGATACTTAATCCACTTTCACCAAAAAAACATTCAAGTAGATCTCTATATTCTTCAGGCGCATCTTCCACAATTCGATTTATCCTATCGCGCATGTACTGTTTACATACACCCTCGTAACGATTCACCAAATCTTCAGCATAATTTGCGTTCAAATAAATCATTACTACTCGCTTAGCATTAGCTTAATATTTGGATTTTTTACTTTAGAAATCAGCAGTTTATCAAAACCAGTCTGTTCACCATTTAGCTTGTTGTTTAAGATATTGTCAATATATGTTTTTGAATGTTTACCGAAAGTAGATTCTAAGTGCATACCATCCATATAAAGCTGCAATATCTGTGTACCAAACCCGTACGATTCTCCAACTTTTGGAGCACTGGCTGATTCACGGTAAAGAGAAACAATATCTTCAGGTAAGAAGTCCCCAATAATAATAGGAGAGTGAGAAGTAACAACAAACTGAACTCTCTCTGTAGGATACTCTGTTTTTAAAAAGCTTAGCGTGTCCGCCAAAAACTCCCTCTGCCAGTCTGGATGTAAGTACAGATCCACTTCATCCATTACAATCAGATGACTTTCTAAATGGTCACGTTTTTTATCTTTGATGTAGTAAAAAAGTTGAGCATACAAATTCAATTTTGCAAACTCTCCCGTGCTAAACCCTTTCCAACCATAGTGAAAGTTAGATACGACATTACTAGGTAACTTGGATATAGACATCATCAAATCAATAATGAATGAAGTCTGGGAGGAAACAATCCTATCAGCATCCTTAATCCCAACATCGCTCCTATGAGCCATTATACACTCGGATATATCACTGATAATGCTAACAACATCATTAAATCTTTTGCATACGATAAGGGCATCGGCATGAGAGACGCCTTTCATTTCTGAATACTCATACATGTCGCTGCGAAGTAATAAATCTAACACTTTATCTGGTTCTGAAAGACTTAACCTCCCAGACATAAAACCAGCAAGAAGCTTCAGGAACATATAATCTTGTAAGCTCGCTCGAAATGAAGAGTACTTTGTTGCGTACCGAAGGGCCGACAGAAGGTTTGCACGTAGCAGTTCTGAAAATAAAGATACCTTGGGATCATCTATCGAGCTTGAAACGAGTGTTGGCTTAGAGACAAGCATATGTTCTAGTAGTTTAATTTCTTTAGGTGTAAGGTCAAAATCAACCTCAACTTGCTCTCTTGCTAAAAGATTCTTGAGATAAGTAGAGGAAGAAGACTTGAAAAAAAACTCAAACTCTACTTTGATATTTTTCTCTGTTGCCATCCAAGAACTGTTCGCAAAAAAGCTCATTAGCCGCGATATTCGCTCGGCTAACTTTGTAGAGCTTCCTGTTTTGTATTGAGCTAAGGTCAAATCGTGCGAAAACACATTCTTTCGTGTCCTTCGAGAAATCGTACTTGATTCCCCTCCAGACAAGTTGTTAGCTTTAATCAACCTCACCTTATGATAGTTAAGAAATCTTCGATAGTTGCTGCTGACTTTAACGGTATTCGACGACTCAATATCAATAGACTCAATGTCATAGTTGATAGGGCAAATGTGGTAGGTTTTTTCCTTATCGTTGAACCACACAAAGAACCCAGATGAGTCCGTAGCTTCATACGAAGACTCTATGAAATCTAGTAAAGTACTTTTCCCAGTACCATTTTTGCCTACAATCGCAGTACTTTGAATCCCATAGTAATAATCTAGGTTGTTCTCAACACGTCTAAGGCATAGCGTCCTATTCTCGAAAGTTATTCGGTGTGAGTTTGATAAACTGACCCCGATCTCTTCAAGGACATTGTGTTGCTCTACGTATACATAAGCTAGTTTCATAATTTTTTCTATCTGTTTGAGTTAGCTATTGCAGTTCTGTGATCGCACATTAGTCAAAAAGCAAAAACCAACATAAAATCAATCAATTAAAACTTCCATTAATCATACTTTAGTTCACCAAATAAACCTATCATCAAATCATCTTCGAGAATTTCATATGGTAGTTCTAAATATTCCTTAGAGTGTCGAGGGATTGCTTTTCCATCAAACGGAGCGTTCTTAGTGTGCCCTTGCACGTACTCTCCATTTTCCTTCACATAAGGTAAGACAACGATACGACCATGGTTTTTAGAAAGAATACTCCCTGTTTTCCAAAGTGTATTACCATTCTCATCAGCCTTGCTATAACTTGCCTCTTTGACGACCCACCCTATGTCTTCATTATCTTCAAACCAAAACACGAACCCTGATGCAACCACTACCTTATTACCTTTTAGCTCTGCTTCTAGCAGCATTCTTTTGACACTCGCTAATTGAAGTAATTTATTTGCTTGTGGCAGTAGCAACTTACGAATCTTAGCTTTAGTTTTCCCCCAGTGACATTCTCCTTTCATCTGATAAGCAGAAGCAATTTGCTCTCGGTAAAAGTATTTTGCAGTTTGCTTGTTATCCTTGATCTTTGTTGACCAATCACTATCACCTGTTCGTATAAGGCCGACCCCATGATGCTTTAGTCGAACAAATCTTAGATAAGGCATGTCACGTAAGAGAGCTAACAAAGGCGGTAAGAGTGCTTGAGAATTCGGAGGTAAAACGATTTCCTTCTCATTTGGCTTGGGATAGTTTTTATTACGACGCTTTCCTTCCAACAACATTAACTCTTCTTCACCAAACAAACGACTTTGCCGAACTACTGCTTTTTCAACCTTTAAGCGCAATGAATCTCGCTCTATTTGCGTTAAGTGGATTTGTTCCACAACAGTGTTTAGGCCTTTGTTCCTCTCCTCCGCAGCGATTTTAGCTAAGCTATAATTGTCATAAACTTCGGCTTTCACATGACCTGATGCCGTCTTTACGAAGCTCTTGTACCATTTAAGGGAAGTATCATATTGAAGTTTGAGATCATACATCTGCCATCTGCCCGCTTCGTACCATGGCTGGGGCCATACTGCGAGTGTGGGTAATGAGTACCCAGGCATTTCTTCTGGTCGCATTTCAACACCTTGCTACTAAACTCAACTTAATAATTTCAGAGTACTCTAAATGCTACTAACACCACAATTCTCACCTTACCTTACAACCGCTTTGTGTAAGTAGAAATCAAATGTTCATTCGTTAATGGCGAGAATATAAAAATAGTTATATCTGGGGCAGTGATTGCAACCCTATAACACAACTGATTGAATTATAACCTTCAAAAATGTAATGTATATGCAATTGATTTAATTCAACGTTGAATATGATGAACAAGGCAAAGACAGTAAAGTTGACTATTTATTTAGTTAAAGACAAGAGTGCCAAGCATTCCTCGATAATCGAGCTTGGTGGTGCAGAAGAACCCGTAAGCCTTGAGTTGGCTGGAGGCAATTGCTCCCTTTACATCAAAAAGCAGAAAGATAACCCACCGCAATGGGCCTCTCTACTCACATCAACGGGGCAAGTATCGAATGAGCAAATAGGCTTTGGCAAAAGCACTGGTGCAGCTCTTGTCATAAATTTACCTGAGGCAACATTTTTAGTTACTTTGGGGCAAGGCTTTCACTTAATGAATGATGAATCTATTGAACGAGACTTCGGACTTAGAGTCGCATTAAACTCGATTGCTCCTGAAGACATTCACAGTTTAGACAAAGCAACAAACGAGAGAACACCTTTAAGCTCAAGAACTCAAAGTGGGCTGGGCGTCGATCTATACGAAATGCTTGTTGACCCTGATAAAGACTTACTCTACGCCATCACTGGCAAAAGTACAGAGGGAACATTTGGCTCTTCTGTTACAGGAAGGGACTCATTCCAGATTAACGTCAAAGCTTCACTGTCCGACCTGCCAAACATTCTACGCAAAGCATTAGTTTATTATGGTACTCCTCTACCCAACGACTTCAAGTGGGTAGACAATGTACGAAAAATTAAAGACCCTAGACTCATTACAGATCTCAACGATGAACTAGTCAGCCACATCAACTTCAAGAACTTCGCTAAAATAGCTCTCATAGAGCCTGAAATAGTAGATTTTTCTGAAGTTGACGGTTACTCCTTCGCTGGAAACCAGAAAGCAGCTCGTTATCAGTTTCTCAGTATTGATAAATACTATGACTTCCTAACAGCTAACAAAACAACTATTGATATTGAAGACATCAGAGGTAGTTCTATTTACGTAAGAAATGCGCTCCACGAAACACAGATGACTTGGAGTGGTTTTCGATGTCTAGCTGCTGAAATAACGGTAAATGGGAAAACGTATATACTGCGAAATGCCATTTGGTACAAAGTTGACGATAACTTTGTTAAATCTATTGATTTAGAGGTAGCACAAATACCATTATATAGCGGCACTTTGCCCCAGTTCAATCACTCGGATGAGGGGGACTACAACGAATCAGTGTCCAAAACTCATGGATTTGATCTGATGGATAAAAAGCTTATTCCTCTAGGTACGGGATCTAGTAGAGTTGAGTTCTGTGACCTAATAAAAGACGAGTTTACGTTGATACACGTCAAAAAGTACTCTGGCTCAAGTACATTATCTCACCTCTTCTCTCAGGGGTTGGTTTCAGCCGAAGCATTCAAAAAAAGCGAACAATTTAGGGTAGACTTAAATAAGAAACTACCACCCTCTATCTCATTGCGGGACACAGCTATTCCCCCTGACTCAACAATGTATGAGATAGTTTATGCAATCTATACGGACAAAATACTACCTGATGAATTACCATTTTTCTCGAAGATAACTTTAAAGAATGCATATCAAAGCCTCAGAGCAATGAATTACAATGTCTCGATTGCAAAAATCAATATCAACAATGGAGCTAAACTTTTAGGTAAAGGTAAACCGCAAAAAAAACCAAAAAAACGAGTAGCTTAGGAATTGCACATGTTTGATTCGGTCTAGCGAGATTCAATTAGAAGATGTTTATTCGATAAACCTTTCGATAACCAGAGGGCACTGATTCTTGATCAAGTGCTCTTGCGTTATTGCCAATGTATTCTTCTCAATGAAAGTTAAATGCTCTCGTATCGATGCGCTGACATCTCTACTCTTGAGCCTGTCAAGCTGCTCTAGTTGTTTCAAAAACTCATCGAGCTTATTGATACTTCGAAATAACTCCAGATCTAAGGCAGGGACAACCCAATAGTGCTGAGCATTGCTTAGCTGCTCAACCATATCCAAGCCTGCTGGATCGTAATCATAGAAAAAGCCTACTTCAACGGCATTGTTGTCAAAGCATTCAATCAGAGTAGGTAGGTCTTTTTGGTTTTTTCCGTGACCACGGTAAACGAGCACAGCGGATTGCCATTCATCTGGCAAAGAGAGTACAACATCTTTCCATCGAACCATTAGCTCGCCATTTTCGATAATAAGTACTCGGCTAAAACGCGGGAAATCTAGATCATCCAACTCTACAGAAGCTACATACCTAGCTTCTTTTGGTACATCTGGCTGGTTCTTTAAAGGGATATTCACATTACCAGCTAAGCTAATGAGCTGCTGAAACACACCACCTTTTGCAGACTTCTCGCTAATACCAGGGCGTGCAGTATCCATCCGAGAGTTGCTACTCTGTTGAAAGGTCAGAAGATTTTGTCCCAATGTTGAAGTAAAATACTTTTCAATTTCCCTCAATTCTGAACGGGATAAAAGAATTGAATTGCCACTAACAGCCCCGACTTCTACGAGCCTGCAAACTTCAGTATTGGACTTGTTGGCAGGAATCCTCTCCCTTGAATTAACAACAATCCTCTTAGCAGCATTAATTAGCGATAGAGATAGCGTCATTTAGCACCTCCGATTGTTTCAAAAACAATATCACTAATAATAACATTACCGTCATAAGGTAATACGACTTCTCTTTCTTCCTTAATTTGAACGATACTCTTCAAACCGACTTTTTGCGCACTAATGTAACCATCGACCAGTAAAAGCCAATCCTCCAGTTCTATATCGAGATCAAACAGTGTATAGCTTTGCGCAGCAGATAGAGGGAGAATGTTAGGGTTGGATTTTATTGCCTCAAACATTAACTCTAGCGCTTCATCTACCTCGTTTAGTTCAAACTCTTCTTCATCTTCACGGACATCCGTAATTTCGATACTGTCTAAATCTGAAGCTTTACCTTTTTTCCTCTCACAGCTAGCAAGAGCCCTTACAGCCAAACCAATTAAGTCATCAGCTTGAATGTCACTGTTAGTATTTCCGTAGGCTCGTACTTCTGTTTCCGAACCCTGAGACAAGCAGTCAGGCAAACATTCAATGGAATCTATAGATGGCGAAAAGGTTTTGTCATCTTGGAACTTAGCTGCAAAAACATCAATAATGCGATTAAGCTTGGAAGATTTCTTATCTCGCTGAAGCTTTGCCAACATATCGACCATTTTTTTGTTTGATACATTTAAGTCCTTCAATGCTATATCGATTTTAGATTTAAGTAGCTTCAAAAGAATTCGCTCAAGGTGAATGTCAGTTTGTACCCACTCCCTTAGCTTTTTCACACTTAAATGCTCGAAGATACTATTGATTCTACCGATCTCACGTTTGCATCGACCGATTTGGCGAATTTTGTCATCAACATCAGTGACCATGCTAAATTCATCAGCAACGATCCTATGAAAAGAAGATACGGTCTCAACTAAGGCGTCATTTATCTCGACTGTTATCTCTCGAATTTCATCTAAGTAGTGTTGTTTTTTATCGTCATTAAAGTCCTTAACTCGTCGGTAACTGTCAACGGCATAATCCAAGTTTTCAATCTGATTAGAAAACTCACCATGACGTTCTCTGAATCTATAACGACTAGTTACCCTATCCAGTAAACGTTTAACAGACGAATGAACTTGGACTCCATGCTCATCATCTAAGTGATATGCCAACTGATGTTTTGTAAGTGCTGCAATTGCAGCTTTATTGCTTTCACTATGATGAAGTACTCCAGCTTGCTCATAGCAAGCCTCGTCTACTACCTCAGTATGAGTGCTTAAAGCTCGCACAGCTTCTTTTGACTCCACTTGTCGAGACATCTAAATCAACCCCATTTGAGTATCTAATTCATTTCCACCATCAGCTTCACTTTCCAGCATCCCTTCATTAATAGCGATAAACTCCAAAGTCTCATAAAGCAATGACCATTTCGCTGTAGCGATAAAGAGAGAACCAGTTGATGATGGAGATACAAAGTATCCTTCTTGGACAAGATAATCTAAGATAGACCTCAGCTTCGTTTTACTCTCTTTGCTTTTATGGGCTCTTTTAAGCTTGTGTGCAATATGATCAAGCTGATTTTGAAGTGAGTTACTTTCCTCTATTGCTGCGAGTAACTCTGACTCCGAAAGCTTGCCACCAGCCATGATAGGTCTGGAGTCTGAATCAATATTTCGGGCTAGTTTGAGCCAAGCGATTATTCCTTCCATCGTCTGCGAAAAAACTTCAAAGTCTTTGAGAACTTCGTTTTTCTTTCGAGTGTTATCGATGTTCTCGTATCCACAGTAAAAACCTAGGCCGTCTTGTGTTTCGACTGTTGTCATGCTTATTCGAGACAAGTATTGGTTCATGTCACTTCGATTTCTGGTATCGGATAAGTATGTGTACTCAATAGGAGATGCATATTCACATATCACCTTTTTACTCATGAGCATTCGGAAAACCGATTCAAACTTATTCATTCAACCACCTCCGTAGACTGATTTTGTTTCGACTCAGAAAGCAATGGATTGACTCTGCTTCTACGTCCACCAATAAATGATTTGACACCTACATTCTTCACGATGTGATTTTTAGTGGCGAAGTACTTGTAAGTAGCTGGATGCAGATCTGGCTGAGCTGTGAACAAGCAAATACCTTTTTGAGCCATCATGTCGAATAAAATAGCCAGGTTAGAAATAGAAATTTTCCCTAATTCGTCGAGCGGCCAGTGAATGGCAACGTCTTCATCCTGACACAAGAATCGAGTCATCCCACAGAAAACAACGATAATAGCTAGTTTGGAAATCCCTTCGGAGCCGACCTTTTCTAAATCTTCATCATTCCGAACCACTGCTGGGCGTCCATTCTCAACAATCGTTATCTCCATCTCGACCAAAGACTCTAGGTTTTTAGATATCTGAGCCTCTTTAAATGAAGCCAACAGTTGCTTGAAGGAAGCAAGAAACGCTTTGGAAGGTAGACCTCTTGAGGTTTCGCCTGACCATCTATCCAATTCGACACTAAATAGATTAAGGTCTTTCCAAAGATCAAAAGTATGTATCTTGCTTGATAATTTGATATGTATGCTGTCGATAGCAGGGAAAGGATTGCCCGTTTCAATCGACTTGTCCAAAGTGCTCGAAACTGAATCTACTTTACTATTCACCTGTTTAAGGGTTTGGTGATAGTTAGAAATCTGAGTCGATATTGAACGAAGTGTCTCAATTTTAACGTCCCTAACATCTGGAATCACGTTAAGGACAAGCTCTTCAAGATCTCCCAAGCAAGCAAGGGAAAATTGAGGACTATCGTAGTTGATAGCATAGTCATAATTTTCTGAGAGCTTCGTCATGGTCGCAGAGCGCATCTGTTCCCACATCATCTTTATTTCATTGTTGTCGTCCAACCCTAAGATTGTGTTACTTACGTCTTTTACTTTACTAACGATTTCTTTCTTAAGAGTGTTAATCGCAGTGATTTTATCCGTCACTAGACTCACTGCGTGCTCAACAGAATGAAATTCCGAATCTACAGAGACATCCTCTACGTTAGCTAAATCCGATTCATCGACCGCTTTTTCTAGACTGTTAGTACAAGTAGTAAGCTGCGCTATGGCCTCCTTGACTGTAATGAGTTCTTCTTCATCTAACTTAATTGAAGACAATACTTCATCAATTCTTTTGTTTACCGACTTCTCATAGTCGTCTCTCTTCGCTTCACCTCTCGCTATCTGGCGCTCTAAAACCAAAATTTCAGAATTATAGCTATCAATGTATTTCCATTCCGATTCTAGCCAAGTACCATAACCGTGAATTAAAGCTTGAAATGTTTTTATTTCCTCACATTGGCGCTCGAGGGATTCCCAGTTCAACTTGGCTCTTTCGATGCTAACTGGATCCACTCCTTTATTCATCAACGCCTGGTTGAACGCTAACTTGTAGTCACTAACTCTGTCTGAAGTTATCTTTTCTTTATTTTTAATCAGATCATCAATAGCACTTTTTTTCGCGTCTTCTTCTGACAAACGATAGTCGAAGTTAGCTTTTACCTGAACACGCTCCTGTTGATGGCGCTGTTCTTCGTTTTCAAGTTTTTCTTTCAGCTCAGACTTGATAGCGAAAAATTGCGACTCTAGTACGCTTTTCTGTTTCTTAACTTCAGATGTACGACTTTCAGCATCACTTTCAAACTGGACTGTTTTTTGATCTTTCAGGAGATTGAGCTTGCTCAGTTCTTCCTCAAAGACTTTTGTTCTTTGACTTTGAATTTTTATTTCTTTGTGAAGCTTATCTACTTCTTGCTCATCACTTTTGGCCCTGCTCTTCGCTTTACCTTGCCGAACTTCTACTTCTGACTCCTTGATTTTTAGAGTCTCTAATCGCTCTGAAAGCTTCTCTTCACTCAGACAAAAATCAGGAAGTGCGATTGAATCCAGATCCAAATAAAGACCAAAAATCGACTCCGTAGCTTCTGGGTCGAAAAATGGTTTCAAGTTTTTCGCATTTAACAAACTAGGAGTGATTACTTTGCCTATATTGCCGCGCCAATCAGGCACTTTTTGATCTAGGTACTCGTTGAGCGATCCTTTTGCTGGCAATAATGCACGACTAACAGAAACAATTTCATCTGAAATTTCTTTTAATTCGCTAGTACATGTGTGGTAAGTAGAAAGACTGTTCTCATGATTTTTCTCTGCCTGACGTAGTTGCTCATTCAAATGAATTACTGCATTGTGGGAAGCGTTAAGTTGTTCACGCTTACTCTCAAGATCACTTTCCAGACTACGTAGTTCGCCTTTTTGTTCTGGTGTGAACTCTAAAGACTGCCCTTCTAGAATTGCAAGTCGGAATTGTTCTTGTCTTATCTTGTCAGACTGTTCATCAAACTCATCTTGCAACTTTTTCTTTTGAAGGTTGAGGTCACTCTGCATCGCCTCTAAGCGGTCGTTTTTTTGCTCGAATATCTCTTCCTTAGTGTTAAGTATGTTATTGATCTCTTTTTGCTTACTGGAGCGGAAATTAGCACATTCGAGTTCCAATTTTTGTACCTGACTGTTAAACGTACTTTCTTCGGTTTCTACATCTTCCAGTAAGTTGTCATAATGTTTCCTTGCAGATTCTGCTTCCTTCAGCAAGTCACTCAAGCTATTGTAAAGCGTGATTTTTTCTAAAATATCATCCTCGTTCTCGTACTTGTCACGCTTATTGTAAATAGCATCAACTACTTTGGATTTCCTTTCAAACTCAGTCCGATGAATGCTTAACTCAGTATCAAGCTTTTGAAGTCTATCTTTCCTCTCACTGACTAGGGAGCCGTGCAACTCCTTCTGCGAACGAATTTTGTCAGACAACTGAGTGTCATTTAGTGCCAGTTGACGCTGATAAGAAGCGATTTGAGCTCGATAGGAGTTTAGTTGCTTGATGTACTCATCAAGGCTGTCTTTACTTGCAACTGCTTCATCGAACTTGCTCTTTTTAGTGTCTAGTTGAACAAACACATCTAGGCTATTTGCTAGGTTGATATACTCTTTCTTATATGGAACATCGTCCATCGATGTATTGTTCAAGAAACAGTCCACAATCATCGTCTTAAAACGGCTCAACATCTTCTTGTGACGCATCATTGTCGCCGTCAAAATGTCGATATGATTCATGTTATGGCTCGCAGAACACAACGAGTACTCATGGGCGATTGCTACTAAGTTTTTACCCGCACTGCGTCTTTGGGCCAAACGCTTTTTATTGTTTAGAATTACTGAACGGTAATCGACACTAGTTTCAATTTGCGAACTTACTGACATTGACTGAGACACAAGGTTTTTAAGCCATGTTCGAGTTTCACTTCCTTGCTTAATTAGCTCGTCGTACAAATGCTGAGAAAACAATTGTTCAGCGGTTCCTGTCAAAAACCTATAAGCGACACTGGAGCCATTTCGATACATTACAGAACACTTTCTCTCACCAAGCTTTTCATATTCGAACACGATGACAGATTTTGGGGTGGGCAAGTAGTAATCAACAAAGGAAACTTTATCCGCTTGTCTATCTACCAGCTTACTCGGATCGGCTCCATAGAACGCTGGAAGTAAGCTTAACAAAGTGGATTTACCAGCTCCGTTATCACCCGTATTGTTGCTATGCCCGATAGCCTTGACCTTGAATAGTTTCCCAGGGATAAAGGAGTGGAAAAGTACGATCCCTAGTAGTTTTGAGCTTTTTGTTTCAGATTTATTCATTTCTTTCATCACAGCGCGGTAGAGATATTCTCAACCCCTCGGTTAGTGAATGTTCTACAACAAACTTACTGACTCGGCTGCCACTAAGTAAGTCCATTATTTGTGCTTCCAACTTCCACCAGAGTTAAGAGGCTGCGTTTAAGATAGAAATGCCTCAACACCCAAAAGAGCCAAGTGTGTCGTGTCTACTAGCGGTCAAAGAATCAACTAGTGTCATATTACACTGGAATCAAATGATTCGTTAGAGTAAATTAGTACAGTTCATTTTGATAAGGGTAATCATTGTGCGTTGTGTCGAATCTCCACAAACCAAACGACTAAGGCTTATTGATTTCTATCTCTGCTTCTTTGGGAAAGTGAATCGCTCCGACCTTATTCAGCACGGTGATATTGCCGTTGCAACAGCAAGCCGCTCTTTTAATGCTTACAAAGAACGTTTTCCCAACAACACGGTTTTCAACGAAAGCCTGCGAGCATACATGAGGTCAGCATCGTTTAGCCCAGCTTTTGAGCATGACCCAGAAGCAGCTCTGAGGTTAATAGCATGGGGTCAGGAGCTTAACTCCATTCCAGTAACAACTTATGGTGTAAGCAGCTTTGCGACAGTGTTGGATTCACTATCTATTGATATCGTCTCTCAAGTCACAAGGTCGATTCTGAATAAACACTGTATTTCTGTCCTGTATAGTTCCTCAACTAGCACCGAGACTAGAACCCTGACGCCTCATTCTCTATTCAAAGGACTTGGGGCTTGGCACATCCGTGCTTGGGACAGCAAAAGACGTAAATTCCTGTGCTTTAGAGTCAGTCGAATTCTTAAGGCTCAGCAAACTGACAGCTCATACGACAAGACTATAAAGGACGATACTCTTTGGAACCGTGACGTTGTCCTAAGTGTTGCACCGCACTCTAAGCATGAAAATAGAAATGACTTAGCTATTGATCTAGGTATGGAGGGTCAATACGTGCGAAACATTACAACCAATGAAGCGTTAGCTGGTTACGTGCTAAATGACCTCCACGTAGACTGTACGCCTAATGCTTCGTTGCCGCCGCATGCCTTCAACTTGCAGTTGATGAATAGACACGAGCTAGAGCATGTTGACTCTATTCGAGCCCTAGTACCTGGATTTATACAGAACAAAGATGATAAAGCTTGAGGTAAGTAAGCCCTGAGCATATTGAGTTGCTTAAAAAAACAAGCGGCTGATTCATTACGAACTCGCGGCTCGTAAAGTGCGGTTCGGGTTTTACGAACTGAACAATCACTCTAAATGAGAGAGTTCTATTGAAGAGAGAGTTTTCAACTTAGTTAACCAAACCTGATGGCTTCATTTGCCATTAAGCGGTGGGAGTTTGCAACTTGGTTATTTTTGAGAAGTATTCCAGATGTCTGATTTAGAAAGCTAGCTAGTTTCCATCTTAGTTATCTGTGATCAGTAGAATCTGATAGACAAAGGCGAACCGATTGGTTCGCCTTTTTGTTATTGGGGAGTTTTTGACAAGCTCTTCGATCGAGTATTTTGTAGCATCGGTATTTAAAACCCAACCATGTCGCACCCTTGACATATGAGTAGTAGACTACGATTAAGCATTTAAAATATCAATAACTAGGGATGTGAAATTCGCAACAAAATACGCCACGTTGCGAATCACTTGTCAAAAAATTTTCAGTTCGCTTCTTCAATACCTACAATATCTTTGAATCCACCATTACAATAATCAAAATTATTTGCTAGAGCATATAGTAATGACGACCTCCAATCATTCATACCCATTTTCTGGTTATACTGCCTTTCTCCATCGAGCAAAAGAGTTTTTATTTTTTCGGGATCAGATGTTTTTGAGTATAAAGGCTCCATTAATACGTAAAATGACGTCATGAATATATTAATCTCTTTCAACAATCTACGATTTAAGTTAACTCTAGTCGATTGAAATTTCATCATCTCATACAAGTTGTCATCTAACTGCTCGATGTTCTCCAATTCAAACGAAATTCTCAGCTTGTTATCAACAATTTGTACATTAGCGAAGAAAAACCTATATTCTGACGGAACCTTATCATAGTAAATATGAAGAAAACTATTTGACGGCTCAGTTCCTGCCGCTGTTCTCTTTTTATTATTACACTTATGACACATAGGTACGAGATTACTAGAATATAAGGCTAGAGATTTATATATAGATCGTGGTAAGTGATGATCAAGTTCATCAGCCGGACCAATACTACAACATGGGCAACGCTCTGCAGAAAGTAAAAGCTCAGAGCGATAATTTTCTAAACGTCTGCCCTCTTGTACTTCTCCGTATCCATCGTGAATAGCTGACTTAGTATCTTCTGATAAATTAGGCGCTAACAAATCCTCATGAACTCTTCCATTAAGTTCTTCATACCTATCATAGATAGACTCGATAGCTTCGTACTCCACTTCACTTAAAGCGTATTTTGAGGTTCCATCCTGATAAGTTAGGGCTTTTCTAATAATTCCTAGTTTGTTTTCGTTATCTGGTAAATTTAGAGACCACATCTCTAGTCTCCTTTATTCACTAATAAGGACATGATATAAGCTCTAGCCTGCATACTTATTTCACCGTCAAATAACTCTTCAATTTGTTTTTTGAGTTTTTCATCGGTTGGAGTAATAAAACCTGACTGCAGTGTGTTTACTAATCTGTCTAATTCACCATGAAAGTCTGTAACCTCCGTTGACAAACTGAAGACATGGGATGTTATTGATGCTAGGTTTTCTCCGAATGACTGTATTTCAGGTGGAATAACCTTTGTAAGATCGCCTTTCCTACGAACAATTTTCACATGACGACTCAACGTTTCTTGGACCACTACTGGAGAGTGTGTTGCTACAATAGCAAATGCATCCAACTCACCTAGCACATGTCTTATTGAACTCATTAAGACCGCTAGTAGTGGAGGATGTAGGTGAGTTTCAGGCTCATCAAACAGAATTAGACTTCTTTTTTCTGAATGAGCAATTATACTAACAATTGAATGAACAACAAACTTATGCCCAGTTGAAGAATTTATAAACATTGCTGGTAACGTGCTTTTTATATTATCTTCTTTGATACCCTTTACAAGATCATAAAAAGAACTTTCTTTAGATAGAATATTAAAAACATCAAAAAGCAAGTCTAATTTATTACGTTTTAAAATAACATCTAAAAGTAACTTAACTTCTTCAAGTAACGATTCGATAGATTTTAAATTAGTAAATGATTGACGATCTTTTAATATTTCTTCTTCCGTCAGTCGTCCTCTATCATCTGTTATCATGCTACTAATTGAAAAATCTAACTCTTTTTGTATATCTCGTATTCCACAAAATATATATCTGCCTTTACCAATCCCCATATCCTTGAGTATTTGTTCTTTTTCTTGAATATAGATCCCTGGAATTTGAAAACTGTCGAAGGCACTATATGAAATGTTTATTATTTTTGGAAACCCCAAGCCTATAGGTTCAAATTCGCCTACTTGTCTAAGTACTGGATCTCTTCGATCTGCTCCTGAAGCAAATGCAACTCTCGAGATTTTTGATAGTAATGTACTTTTACCGGAACCATTTCTACCAACTAGAACACTGATTCTACTGGGCAGTTTTTTATTATACGCATATTCAGGAGAGTCAAAATTAAACTCAATTGGCTGTTGTAAAGAATGGTTTTTGAATTTAAAGCTTAGGTCGATGCTAGGTAATTTTTCATAATCTTTACTAATCATCATTTGAGGAAGAACAAAAATGTCATCATCTTCGTCAATATATCGCATTACGGAAATATTCCAACCTTCCTCATTTTGGAATTCACTCTTCAAACTTGGGTTAATTACAACATCATTTAAAGCAGAAAATAAATAGTTTCTAATTTCAGGATCGATATTAGCTAGGCGCTCATAGTAGTCTAGTGATTGGCCTAGCGAACAAAACTCATTCCCTAAGGTTTCAAAATCTCCAATCGTAAGCAAATGTGTGTCACTCGATAGTTGACCGCGCTTGAGTATTTTGACATCACCAATAGATACTGCATCTCCATCTAAGCTGTGCGCTCCAGAAAGAAGCAAGTGATATTGAGTTTGAAAGCTATGATCATTCCAGTTATCTTGCCTAAGATAAAAGGTAACATCTTTTTCTTTTAAATTGTTGTTAGATGAAGGGGAAATTACTCTTATCAAAATTGACCTCATTAGTTTTAACTAAGCTTTGAGCCTATGTGACATTTATCAAATAAATCTATTCTCTTTGGAACATTGTGCCGAATTGACCGACTCACTCAATAGATATACTTCATGCTTTCAATAACATAAAGTGGCTTAACTGGGAGCTGCATGAGAAGAATTTATTACGGCAACTGCTACTTAAGGTAAATAGTCTAAGTAACTCTTGGGCGCTATTAGCTAAAGGGCTAATATCGTTACTCCATTACTTTAACTGCTAAAATATTCCCCACTCATCACTTTCTGTGCTGTTCAGACTAAACACTAACTCCGTAGCGCGCTTTGTAAGATTCCTAGTCTCGCCTAGCCTCGCTGGAATGACCCGACTGAAGACGCCGAGTGTAGTGGTTCAGCGGTTTCGTCTTAATTTGAGTAACCCACTAAACACTAAGCTTCAAGATAGAAAAAGGCGAACCGCGTGGTTCGCCTTTTTTGTATGGGATGACCCGTCCTAAATAAGGTTGACACTTCCCAATCAGAAAATTGGAGAGTGTTATGAAATCAGTAACTAGACGAACTCAATGTGACTATTCCCTCGCTTTTAAATTGGATGTTGTTGACCAAGTTGAAAGAGGTGAACTGACTTATAAACAGGCTCAAGAGAAATACGGCATACAAGGTTGTTCTACAGTATTAGTGTGGCTCCGAAAACATGGTCGACTCGATTGGTCTAGGGGCACTCCTCGATTCTTGAAAAAAGGCTTGCCTATGTCTGAACTCAATTCACCTCCTACACCAGAGCAACGTATCAAAGAGCTGGAAAAGCTGCTCGAAGATACCAAGCTAAGAGCCGACTTCTTTGAAGAAGTGGTCAAAGTTATGGAACGAGACCACGGTGTTCGAGTCGTAAAAAAGCACAAAGGTGCGTCGTCCAAGAGCAAAACATAGCTCTGCTTAACGTGACTAAATTTTGCCAAATCGTAAATATCACTAGGCAAGCCTATTACAAGCAATGCCTTACTGACGCTCGTAAGTTGCGACGCGATGAAGTACTTCTGAGTTTTGTTCGTGAGACTCGTATCAAACAAGCCCGCATAGGAACTAGGAAGCTGAAGTATCTGATGGAACAAGCAGGAATGACTGTAGGCAGGGACTATCTTTTTACACTGCTTAAACATCATCGCCTGCTTGTGAAAACCAAGCGTGCTTACCACCGAACAACAGATAGCCATCATAGGTTTTACTGCCACCCAAATAGAATAAAGGATGGTTTTAAGCCAGAGAGGCCTGAAGAGTTGTGGGTCGCTGATATTACCTATCTTCCTACTTATGAAGGGAATAGTTATGTTAGCCTGATTACCGATGCCTACTCTAGGAAAATCGTCGGTTACAGTGTGGATGACAACATGCAAACGAGTGTTGTAAAACAAGCTTTTATAGGAGCGTTAAAAAAACGTCGAAGTAAAGGAAGCTTAATCCATCATTCAGATAGAGGTTCCCAGTACTGCTCAAAGGAATACCAAGACTTACATGCTAAGCACAAGGTAGTGTGTTCAATGACGGATGGGTATGACTGTTACCAGAATGCATTGGCAGAGAGAGTAAACGGCATTTTGAAAATGGAATACCTCTTGCGAAAGCCCAAAGATATTGCTCAGGCGAGAAAAATGGTCGCTGAGTCAGTAGAAATCTATAATCAGATGAGGCCTCATACAGCGCTAAAATACAAAACGCCCGATGAGGTACATCGAGCGTTTTAACGTAAAAAGTGTCAACCTATATCAGGACGGGTCAGGATGAAGTAATTAAGTTAGGACTGAGACGTTTAAGGTGTTAAACCTAAGCTAATAATAACGAGAGTTGCTTCCTACCTCCCCTAATCGCCGGTCAAGTTATCGCTCTTCACCACCGCAACGTAGTTCTCAATCACTGGGTGATCGAACTGTTCCGATTCGTACATCACCCAACGTTGGGCTACGGTGAGGTCAGTAAACGAACCATCCTTAAAATCACCGCGCCATCGAACATCAAATTCAGCGGCATACTTACCTTCGCCAAGGTAAGAGACATCAATACTCTCGATATCGTGGTCGTCAGACAGCAATAACTCATGTATCCAATGGTGCCATTCCATAAACTCACTTTAAGAAAAATTTTAGTTTAACGGACTGACATCGTTGCCTAATTGGCTTTTTACTCCCGTTTCTGGCTATCCATGTTCACACTCCAATCCATAATGTAAAGCTTGGGATTTGATAATTAGAGGGCGTATGGAACACTAGTTAAACGACCAATATTCCAATTACAATTCACGCGACAGAGCTAGAACAACTCTCACTTTATAAACTCATGAATGACAACATCAGCATTGTCTTGGACTGACTCGTTACCAATTATCTCTGGCCAGTATGTCACTTGATTTGCCAATTTGCCTGTTAGTCCTTTTTCACTGCCCCACCAAATACCAGATTCAAAAGCCTCATTATTTAGCATCACATCGACATAGCGTTTAGCCCCCACTTCTACAGAATGGGCTCTACCAAGGAACTGCATTAGCCGCATTGTGGCATTGGTCACCCACTTTTGATACCAAGGAAAAGCATCAGCTCCAGACGTACCCGCAGCCATTCCTGGATCAATAGTAACGAACCTAAAGTTCTTATGTTTTCGTGCCATACTCATGGTCCATAGGGCACCCATAAGTTTTACGGAGCCATAGTGGTCGGTATAAGCCTTGTTATTGGCAAATTTTTCTCCATTTACGACCGACATCCACTCTTTTATAGATCCTTCTGTAATTGGAGGTTTCGCTGCGCCAATCTCAGGAGCACCTCTTGCCGCAAAGCTGGCGACATACATGACCGAGCCCCCTGTGTTTAGCTTGCCGTTATCCATTAAAAGCTCAGCCAAATGGATGTTTCCTAACACATTTACTGCAAAGGTAAAAATAACACCATCTTTTGTTAGTTTTGTGGGCTCAGAACCGCCTGCACCACCCGCATTCAATACGATACCATCGACTTTGGCGTCAAGATTCTCAGCCGCTTTTCGACATGACTCTAAATCACTCACATCTACTATTAATGTTTCGAAAATTTTCTTGCCCGTTAGTTCTTCCAATTGATGAAGCGCCTCTGCAGCTCGCGCTTCACTTCGACACGCCAAAATAATTTTGGAAATACCTTTTCTTTGGGCAAACTGTCTAGCAGCCTCGAAACCAAGTCCAGAGTTCGCCCCGGTGATTAAAATTGAAGAATAAGTCATATCGAACACCTAGTGTTGGGGATAGAAGATTAGAAGTGAAAGAGCTGTTGATATATTAAAAAAGATTAATGACTCAAATTTTAGTTCATTAAATTCTTACGCAGCGAACACTGAACATATACTCTTTTGAGCTGGTAGCACGACGAATTTCGCCTTTGTGCGAATTCCACCACGAGTAAGCCAATGTGCGAATAATACCTTTAGAGTCAGAAGCGCTATCTGCAGTCCAAAACTCGGTGTAAGCACCTTCAGTGATATAAAAACCGTTCCATTTCACACCAACAGGCCTTGCGAAAAACTTATGTTTATTGACCAATGATTGGTCCATTTTTTTTAATGGTCCGTCAGTTTGCGCCTCTTTCAGTTGCAAACCAATATCTTGGTCACCGCCGCGCCAACCCTCTTGGTGAAGCTCCTCTTCAGACATACCGATGCTTCGCTCAAGCGTCTTCCAATCTTCGTCAGTCGCGACTCTCCAACCTTCAGGACAAAGGTTTCTCTCATCAGCAACGTCATGCCAATTGTAAAGTCGACCGTACTTTAATAAGTTAGCTTCGTCATCGTTTGGAATGACGCCAGATCGCACCGCAGAGCCATCTTGGAATTGAGTACTTCTTAATCCTTCGGCTAACCAAACCTGATCGCCGATGGTCACCGTTCTGTAGATGTTACCTTCTGCGTCCCGCACAGTGTCTTCTAATTGGTAAAGCGCATTGTTGATGCCATTCGCAGAGGTTGTAGCAGCAAGTACCATACTGACTCCTGTAGATAAAATGATATTTTTCACGACAAGTAACCTTTCATTGGCGTAGTGTTATTACTATATCTATCAATTTGCATCTAAACTAGGCGAAATACTCTTGAAAAAATGCCTATTTGTATCACATGTAGATTCTAGGCTACCTCGCTGTATGGTTCGATAACTAGGTAATATTCTCAATAATGTCCTTTGACCGACTCCATTGTTTAGGCGATTGACCAAACATGCGTTTAAACTCTCGGCTAAATTGAGAGGACCTCACATACCCTACCGCCATCGCCGCCTCGTTAACGTTCATCCCTGCAGCTATCTTCATAGCGGCTTTGTTTAGGCGCATCGACTTCATAAATTGGATTGGGGACATACGAGTTGCTTGTTTGAATTTGCGATGGAAAACTGCACGACTCATACTAACTATAGAAGCAAGTTCATCGATGGTAACGTTCTTACTAAGATTAAGTGTTAGGTACTCAATCGACTTAGCGATTTCGTTCCCAATACCAAACGCTCGTCTTGCAGAAATGCCAGCATCACCTTTCAAGACTGCGTAGTAGAATTCGCGTAGGCGACTTTCACCCAAGATAGCGGTATCTGCGCTATTCTCGCAAAGTTGGAGTAACCTTAGCAGCGCATCAGAAAAGGGGTCATCCCAGTTAGCTAATGACATGCCAGGCGGTTGTGAACTACTTTTGGGTAATTTTATCGCGCCAGTAGTACTTTCCATTTCAATAGCCAGTTCAGTCATCACCTTGGTATCTAGAGATATATAGACTCCCAACAATGGAGTTTCTGAAGAAGCTTCAGGAGTCCCCGCTTCGACGGGCATAGATACTGTGCAGCACATGTATTGACTGTTGTCATAGATGTAATGTTCGCCGTCAAGAATCGCTTCTTTCTTGCCACTCAATATTACAACCACCGTCGGTTCATATACCGCTGGCGCACAAGGAATCGAGTGCGTCACTCGGAACAGACTGACACCTTTGATTCCCGTTTCGATGATGCCGTCTTCAGTGATCCGGCTCTCTACTATTTGTTTAATTCTCTGTTTCATTTTTAGCTTCGATGTTTAAGTTGATACAAATAGGCACGTTTTCGAGAGGATTTATTCTACTTAGATAAACCCACGAGAGATATAGTCAAATCTACCTAACGATAGTCCCTCAAATAACAGCTTGCAAATACAGTTCACCATTAGCAGCGAGCTCCACAAGATTGAAGAGACTCACACTATGACGATTCGACTACTTGGCAAAAAACTGATGGTAAAGAACCCTGTGCTCGCAAGTTGTCATGATTCAGTCACTGAGTCTGAATTAGAGTTAGCTCATGAAGATCAAACCCCAAAGATCAAAAAAGGCGAACCGCTTGGCTCGCCTCTTTTGTTAAAAGAAATTTGTTAGCTCGCTTTTGATGCCGCGTGCTGCTCTACCATAAACGCGATGACTTCTGCGTTTAAGCAAGATTTGCTGATGTATTGGCGTTGTTTACCCAGATGAAGAATAAAGCCCAAATCAGTTTGTTCGAGTTGGTCGATTTCATTCCAAGCTAGGCTGCGGTCAACTTTACCGCTTTTGTAGCGCACGCCATCTGCGTTCACTTGAAATACTACTTTGCTGCCACGGCTTGAGCTGATGGTTTGACGCCACAGCCACCAAGTTCTTTTGAAGTAAACGCTACATGCTTCAATAACACTCAATACAATAAAGAACCAACCGACATAGCCGTTAGGTAGCAGTTCAAACTCTAATAAGACCACACCAAAGATAAGAAACAGTATCCCTTTTAGGTACGCATGTGGGAACTTAGTTGGCTGACTAGTTTGATCATAACACTCAGCAAAGAAAGGTTTGTCGAGTGTGTATTCTGTGGTGAATTCGAAATCTTTAGACATGTATGGTTACTTTAAGGTTTCTGTAAATGAGTATTCTTGGTTGCACTCTCGCAACGCGTGCATTGTAGCGCTTCTCGGAGCTTATCTTTAGTCCTTTTGATTCTGTTTTGTAAATCAATGATAACAAAACGCTAGAAGACCTCGGTGCACTTGCTAAGATCAAACAAGGCGAACCAATTGGCTCGCCTTGTTAATTGATAATCGTTGTTATTTCTTCAAGTTTTCTATTTTAGAGGGTCATTGTCTGGCAACGCACTGTGAATCCAAAGTGCCAGTCTGTGTTTGATGTTTGCGCCATCTAATTTGCTGTCCGGTAGTGGCGTGATCTGTTTAGCATCAACCAAGAACAGGTAAATCGCTTTTACTCTTACTGGTTGTGGTGACTGAGGAAGGTCAAAGCCCTGCATCTTTGCCATCTTCCCGGCAATCTCTAGTGCCTTTTTAACCAGTTTATCTTCATTGTGAAGCTTGGAGCTTTTTGACATTGATAAAATCCTCTTGTTCGCTTGACCTCAGAATACATGAAGTAACGCCAGTGACGTGTTAATAAGCTCGCATATTGATAAGTTTATGCCTTATTACCGAGTAACTGATTGAAAAATGACCTTAATTCGTCATCATCAAGGTTGAGCAGGTAGTCGCCAACATACCATTCAATAATGGATTGATTTGGATGTGCCGTGACTTGCGGGTTACCAAACCAAATGCCCTTTTCCGTGGCAAACGTGTGTTGGAGTTCTTTCAACTCTTCACAGCTAAATGGCAGGATAAGGTGCAACATGTTTGCTTGAGGCTGAGTTGGTCTTATCGCTAAAGACGGGAACTCTTCAATGATTTTGTAGAGCTGTTTTGTTCGCTCAAACAGAGCCGGCATTTGTGACAACCTTTCATCAAATTGCATTGCCGCAGACACCACATAAGGTGTTCTGTGATACAGGTTGCCACCTTGCCGCTTCATCCACATTGAAGCCACTTCAATGAACGACTTTGAGCCAAGCAGCATAGATCCGCCCATGCCGTTGATGCCTTTGTAGAGTGAAACATAGGTCGTATCAAAACCAGCGGCGATCTCACGGTATTCTTTCTGATAGTACGCTGCGGTTTCCCATAGTCTTGCTCCATCCATGTGGAGATGAATGTCATTTTCGGCGCAGTACGCTTTGATTTCTTCTAGTTCATGCCATGAAGGTAGCTGACCACCAATTTCACGCATCGGGAGTTCATAAAGAACGGCTGCGATTTCATCCGGCCACGCAGTGAGATCTTCAAGCTTCCATGTTTGGTAAGGGTTCCCTACTGGCAGAATATTAAAGCGATGTTGAAGCTGATAACCTTGTTTTTCATGCACTGGAATATGGCTAGATGCGTGCATGGCGACAATAGGATTACGCTTTTGTCTTGTGACAATTTCGAGCACTGTTGGCTGTGTCATCGTCCCTGTCACAACAAAAAGCCCTGCCTCATAACCCAGGAGATCGGCAACCTTTTGCTCGAACGCTTGAATCGTTTCTCCCTCGCCGTAGACATCATGATTCACGTTGTTTTCTTCGCACCACTTTGCCATTTTCGCAAAGTGTTCGGCCGGAGAGTCTTCTCTATTACCAGGGAGATGGGTATGACAAAGCTGTTTTAGGTGGGCACTCATTGTTCTGTCCTTTGAATCAAAGCTTCAACAATGTAACTTGTTAATACGGAGGCGTAAACTGCATTTTCGCGATGTATTTTCTGCGTATGCCTCCGTGCGGAACCTCCGACTGGGCATAGATTCAGCTCAAGAATGATTTATGCAGAACAAAGATCAAGCTCACCGTAAACACGAAAAGAAACCCAGTTATAGATTGGCGAAAAGTCTTTGTCTTGGCCTTTCGCTGACGAAATACGCTACAGAAACTTACTCCTCTTCAGGTTGAATATTTTTATTGGTCAGTTTTGCGATTAACCCACCTATCCTCCTTCGCATATCACTTCTCTCGACAATCATGTCTAAAGCGCCATGCTCCAGAAGGAACTCACTTTGTTGAAAGCCATCCGGTAGCTTTTCTCGTACGGTTTGTTCAATCACACGACGCCCAGCAAACCCGATCCTTGCTTCTGGCTCACCGATATTGATATCCCCCAGCATAGCTAAACTTGCAGAGACGCCACCGAACGTTTGATCGGTCAATACCGAAATATAAGGTAAGCGTGCGTGGGATAGCCGCGCCAATGCTGCGCTGGTTTTTGCCATCTGCATTAACGCCATTAAGGACTCTTGCATACGAGCGCCACCACAAGCTGAAAAACAAACTAATGCACAATTATCTTCTATTGCCGTATCGACGGCATCAACAAAACGTGCACCTACGACTGACCCCATCGACCCCGCCATAAAGGAAAATTCAAATGCACAGGCGACAACGGGTAAACCGAGTAGCTCACCTTTCATCGCGATTAACGCATCTTTCTCTCCAGTATTCTTTTGAGCAAGGGCGATACGTTCTTTGTAGCGCTTTTTATCCTTAAAATTGAGCAGATCTTTTGGCTCATATTCACTGCCGATTTCTATCCACTTTCCTTTATCCAAGAGGCTATCCAAACGATGTCGCGCTGACATCCGCATATGATGTTTGCATTTTGGGCAAACTTCTAAGTTCTCCTTAAGGGCAAGCCGATACAATACTTGATCGCAAGACGGACACTTGGTCCATACCCCTTCTGGAATTGACGCTTTCCGCGTACTGATGATGCTCTTGTTATCAAATATCTTTTCTAACCAATTCATAGGGAAAACCTTTATCGAGAAATCAAGTTAGCAAACATTGTATAAACCTACTTTGAGTAATAAAGTGTGATTAATAGGCTTCATAATCCAATAAAATGGGATTAACTAAGATGCTCGATAAAATTGATCCGCAATGGCTTAAGAGTTTCCACTGCGTCTATGAGAACAATAGCTTTAAGAGAGCTGCTGAGTTTTTGTCCCTACCCACATCAAATGTCAGTCGGCATATTGCTTTACTGGAAGAACAACTTGATGTGCGATTGTTTGATAGAACAACCCGAAGAATTTGCGCGACAGACGCTGGTGAACACCTTTATTTACGTACACAGCCGCTACTCGACACACTGAATGATGCGCTTCAAGACGTAACGCAACACTCTCGAGCGGTCATGGGCCAGCTCAACGTTCTGATGCCAGATTCTCCAGAGTTAGCAAAAGCTGTCGTCTCTTTTTGTGTTCAACACCCTTCAATTTCATTGAACTGCGAAACAAACTTGAGCCCGAAAGAAGACTTACTGGACGGGTTTGACGTTATCTTGAGCTTTCATCGCGGGAAGTTGGAAGATAGCAATTGGATTGCCAAAGAGATTAAGCGCTGGCCGAGTGTTGTCGTCGCTTCACCTAACCTGCTGCAAACATGCCAGAAACCTTACCAAATCACAGATTTGAGGCACGTTCCGTGTGTGAGTAGCTTTACGGCCTTAAAAGGAACACCTTGGGTTTTCAAAAGTTCAGAGGGAGAGCTGATAACCCAAAGAGTGAAGTCTTCATTTAAAGTAAACAGTGGACAACTTGCCAAATCCGGTGCATTGGCAGGGTTGGGCTTTGCGATTCTGCCTGCTGAGTTTTGCCGAGACGAATTAGATTCAGGCGGTTTGAAAGTGATTGATTTGGAATACACACCAGAAGATTTGGTGTTGTATGCGTTTTACGCATCGAGGAAGCACTTAGCGAAAAAGATACCAGTATTTATCGAACACCTACAGCGCCAAGCGAGCACTGACGAAAGTGCATAGAGAATAGAACAACTGTATACCCAAGTAACCTCGAGATGCTAGGTTCAGCGAGAATGACTTGGTTTGTAGACGCGGCGCCGATTTAAAGGTCTAGTGGGTCTAAATCAAGAATCGGCAACAAAGTATGCAAGCCAAGGCCCTTACTATTCTTAAAGAGTGCCCTTCGAGAGCGTGTCATGAACTCGCATTTTTATTAAACCAATGGCTGCGTCAAACAACTTGGAAAGAGCTGGCTATTACGCTGCGTTGTTTTCCTTGAACTCGACTCAATGACAACGCTCTGAATCCTACATCTTGAAGTCACTTGGGTATAAAACGCTTAGATAATGTATACGTCGACCGTAACCTAATCTGCTTGTGCTCAAGCATCGATAACTACGAATATTAATTTTTGTAGAATCTAAATGAGCAAAGGCTAACCGTTTGGTTCGCCTTTTTTGCTTTAGAACGTTGACATACATTCAAATACTTAATTTTAAAGAGGGACGACCGTCCACTGCATTAGCTTTGGTTCTACTTGGTCACACTGAGCCAATTCAAGTGGTCGTTTCACCCATGGGCCGGCTTCTTGAGTTTCTGATGTAACCGCCAAACAATAACTGGTATCCGCTTTAAGTCTGAATGTTTGGTCTTGTTCGTTATAAACAAAATATTGGTGCTTCGCATCACTACATTCTAGTAGCGCGAGCTCACTCTTTCCTGTCGCCAAAAGGCCCTGCATACACAGCCCTTCAAACGCATAGGATTGAATCTTATTTGTTTCACTGTTGTACTCAAATCTCACATCATGACCTGAATGGTTTCGAGGAGAGCCTTCTTCTGGCTTGGGTTTACAAGTATGAGTTTGCAATAATTCTGAGTGGCCACGACCATAAGTATCAATGCAAAAACCATAACCGTTTGGTTCATCTAAGTTGTCGCTTAAGACAATGTATGGGGGCTCTGTCGGTACATTTGGCTCTGCTGCAAAGAGGAATGAAGGAGCAAAAATTACGCTAGATGCCACAATGAGTTTGGTCATACTTTTCAGTTTCATATCTATTTCATCCTTTGAAAGTTATCAGCGAGTAATGATGAGCCACACTTAGGCTCACCATTTCTTCGTTTTATTATTGCTTAGTTGGGCTGTTCGGCGTTGTTTGCTATTTTTGCTTTGTCATCTGATTTGAACAGTTTGCAGATCAATACAAAAAATAGCGGAGCGAAGTAAATTACCAATAATGTCGCACCCATCATGCCGCCCAGCACTGACGTACCAATCGCGTTACGAGCATTAGCACCCGCTCCCGTACTAAGCACTAATGGCAACACTCCGAGTCCAAACGCCAGTGACGTCATAATGATTGGGCGCAGACGCATTTCACAAGCTTGTACCGTTGCATCAATAATGTTGACGCCTTTTTCATAAAGCTCTTTAGCAAACTCAATAATCAGAATTGCGTTTTTGGCGGTTAAACCAATAGTAGTCAAAACGCCCACTTGGAAGTAAACATCGTTTTCTAGCCCGCGCAACATGATCGCAGCCAGTGCGCCGAGTATCCCAAGTGGAACAACAAGAATAATCGCAATTGGAATACTCCAGCTTTCATACAAAGCAGCTAAACAGAGGAAAACCATCAAGATGGAGATCGCGTACAGAATTGGCGCTTGGTTGCCTGCTTCGATCTCTTGATAGGACATTCCCGTCCAGCTCACCTGTACATCGTTTGAAATCTCTGCGGCTAATCTATCGATTTCATCCATCGCTTCACCAGTACTGTAACCAGAAGCTGCTTCACCGACGATTTCTACTGCAGGGTTGCCGTTATAACGTTGTAACTGTGGAGAGCCTTGACCCCAGTGATAAGTACTGAAAGCCGAGATTGGCACCATCTCACCGTTGTTGTTACGCACAAACCATAGGTTAAGGTCTTCTGGTGTCATGCGATATTCAGCATCGGCTTGAATGTAAACCTTCTTAGAGCGACCACGATCGATGAAGTCATTCACGTATGACGATGCCCAAGCAATTGACAATGATTGGTTGATGTCATCAATTTCTAGACCTAGCACTTTGGCTTTTTCATAGTCGACATCAAGGAATAGTTGCGCGGTATCCTCAAGGCCGTTTGGTCGTGTACTTTGCAATAATGGACTTTGAGCCGCCGCCGCCAGTAACTGGTTTCTGAACTCAATCAGTTTGTCATGGCCAACAGCACCCACGTCTTCTAGGTAGAAGTTAAAACCCGTTGAAGTACCAAGTTCTCGAATTGCTGGGCTACTAAAAGCAAAGATCTGTGCATGTTTGTAATTTGAAAACTCACCCATTACACGACCGATAATGGAATCCACATCGGTTCCGGGTTCAGTCCTTTCTGACCAATCTTTCATGCCAATAAATGCCATCGCTGCATTTTGCCCAGAGCCTGAAAAGTTGAATCCAGACACGGTAAACACGTGGTCGACGGTATGTGATTCGTTCTCTTCAAAATAATCTTTGATATCCAACATCACTTCTTGTGTCTTTTGTAATGTGGTCCCCGTTGGTGTGGTGACCATGACCATGAAGTCACCTTGGTCTTCATTTGGTAAAAATGAACTTGGCAGCACATTGTATAGATAAGCCGTGCCTGCAAAAAGCATCAGGTACACAAAAACGAAGCGCAGTGGGCGTTGTAAAGCGTGTTTAACTGAACCTCGGTATTGGCTGGATAGCTTGTCGAACCCTTGGTTAAACAGTGCAAAAAATTTATTGCTCGACGCTTTATCGACAGGCTTTAGAAGCGTTGCACATAATACGGGAGTCAGAATCAATGCCACAACAACAGACAACACCATTGCCGAAACAATCGTCAAAGAGAACTGTTGGTAGATAACGCCCGTTGACCCTGACATGAAGGCCATAGGAATAAATACAACCGACAACACCATCGTAATACCGATTAAGGCACTGGTGATTTGTCCCATTGATTTTTTGGTTGCTTCAAGAGGTGATAGATTCTCTTCATGCATTAAACGTTCAACGTTTTCCACAACAACAATGGCGTCATCAACCAGAAGGCCGATAGCCAAGACTAAACCAAACATGGTGAGTGTATTGATCGAGAACCCCAGCATGGCCATAACACCGAAGGTGCCAAGCAGTACGACTGGTACGGCGATGGTTGGGATTAAAGTTGCTCGTAGGTTTTGCAAAAACAGCAACATCACGACAAATACAAGCCCAACCGCTTCAAAGAGGGTTTTGACCACTTCACTGATGGATAAACGGATAAACAAGTTGTTATCGGTTGTTTTAACCAGTTCTAGTCCATCCGGAAACCCTTTTGAAAGTTGTTCAAGTTTTGCATCAACCGCATTTTGTGTGTCTAACGAGTTCGCGCCAGTTGCAAGAGTGATTGCAATACCAGAGGACTCCTTACCCATATAGGCAGGTATAACCGAAGATTCTTCACTGGCTAACTCTACACGAGCGACATCTTTAAGCTTAATCTGAGAGCCGTCACTGTCGACTTTAATTAAGATATCCTCGAACTCTTCAACGCTAGTTAATAGGCTTTGTGCTGTGATACTGGCATTAATTAACTGAGAATCAATGGCTGGCGTTCCGCCTAATTGTCCTACCGTTACTTGACTGTTTTGAACAGATACCGCATTAGAAACGTCAACAGGTGTGAGACTGTAGCTGTTCAATTTGGCAGGGTCTAACCAGATACGCATCGCATAGGATGGGCCGAAAATGGTCACTTCTCCCACGCCGTTCACACGACTTAGGATATCTTTGATGTTTGAATTTGCGTAATCTTGAATATCACCCGCACTCATACTGCCGTCAGGAGAATACAGGTTGGTTACCGACATAAAACCTGACGTACTCTTGGTCACAGACGTACCTTGATTTTGTACCGCTGTCGGCAGGCGATTACTCACTTGCTGTAAGCTATTTTGAACTTGTACCTGAGCGATATCGGGGTCAGTGTCTGCACTAAACGTTAAGGTAACACTCGCACTACCAGAAGAGTCACTTTTAGACGCCATGTATAACAAGTTATCTAACCCTGTCATGCCTTGTTCGATGACCTGAGTTACGCTGTCTTCAATTGTTTTTGCTGAAGCGCCAGGGTATGACGTTGAGATAGTCACGGCTGGTGGTGCAATCGTCGGATATTGCGCGATAGGCAAGGATACGATCGACGCAATGCCTGAAAGCATAATGACAATGGAAATCACCCAAGCAAAAATGGGTCTGTTAATGAAGAAGTTCGATAAGGACATGGTTTATTCCTCGCTCGCCAAAGCAGGAACGGCACTTTTTGTACTGCTATCGACAACAACAGCAACATCATTTTTCATATTGATGATATTGGTGATGACGACTTGCTCACCGCTAGAAAGCCCCTCTTTCACTACCCAACCGTTGCCAACTTCATTACCGAGAACCACTGATTTTTTCACTGCCTTGTTGTCTTGGTTAACCACAAATACTGAAGGCTCACCAGACTGGCTTCTTACCACAGCAGATTGCGGAACAACGAGATAGCCTCGAGCTTCTGGCATCGAGATATGGGCACGAACGTACATACCTGCTAGTAAAGTATTGTCAGGGTTTGGGATGATGGCGCGTAGCGTTACCGTCCCTGTCGAGTCCGAAACCAGCGTGTTCGAAAACTCTAAATGGCCCGCTTCATTGTAAGCACTGCCGTCTTCTAACGTTATCGTTACTGGGATCTCAGCATTTTTGTCCGTAAAGGTAGAAAACTCTTTTTTGATTTTGGTAATCGCTAGCGAAGATTGTTGCATATCCACGTAAACATTCGCGGTTTGTACGATTGTCGTCAGGTAAGAAGACTGTTCAGCGGTCAATAAAGAGCCTTCGGATACCAAAGAAAGGCCTGCTTGACCTGAGATAGGCGCTTTGATTTTGGTGTAAGACAGTTCAACATTTGCATAATCCAATTCTGCTTGGCGGATCGCAACTTCAGCTTGGGCTTCCTTGTAGGCTGCGTCGGCATCATCAAAATTCTGCTGGCTGGTTAACTTTTTCTTAAGTAGTTCTTGATAACGAACCGTTGTTTTTCGAGCGGTATCTTCGCTCGTCAATGCTTTCGCTAGTTGAGCTTGTGCACTGTTAACGTTGGATTGATAAGTGGTTGGGTCAATTTCATAAAGTACATCACCTGCTTCTACCTGAGAGCCCTCTTTGTATAGACGGCTCTTGAGAATACCCGTCACCTGGGGTCTCACTTCTGCTTGTTTGAACGCAGCAATTCGCCCTGGTAACTCGGTCGTTAAACGCAGTGTCGTCGGGGTCAAATCTAAAACATCAACATGAAGCGGGCCTGGGGCAGGTCGTTGTTCCATAGCTTGTTCGCCACAACCCAGCAATAAAGTGCTAGAGAGCACGAGGCATAGAGGCAATTTTAACGAGTTGGGTATATACATATTGAAACCTTTTCGTGTAAGTACATTTACAAATATAGATAAAGTTATAGCAACGAAGAGGTTAAGATGGGGTTAAGACTCGGTATTGTTCATCCCAACAATTAATGAGGACGATAACTATTCTTACTTTTAACAGGTTCGTCCTTTTTTTCTGACCAGACAGCGCTCTTTCATAGAAGACTCCTTGAGATAAAACACTATACCAAGTGACCTCCAGATGCAGGTTTCAGGCATAATTGAGCCAAGCTCATACAATCCCTCGCAAACCTTTAAAAATCCCTTCAACACAAACGTTCGACAAAGTTTACAACCAATCAGACTATCTATTGTTTCTGTATAAACAAAACCGCCCATCACTGGTTTCACCAATCAAAGTCGCTTACTATGCCAGATACCTAAAAAGCTTTGTGAGCCATTCATGAGCCGTAAAAATAACAAAAATCTCAGCATTCTTCTTAAACTCAACTCCTTCATTTCACCTTATAAATGGCGTGTTGCGACTGCCTTAATTGCACTCGTTGCGACGGCAAGTCTAACCTTATCAGTTGGCTACGGCGTGCGTATCCTCATAGACCAAGGATTTGCTCAGCAGTCATTGCAAGAGCTCACCAATGCGATTCAGTTTATAGTTGGTGTCACTCTGTGTATTGCAGTTGGTACGTTCTTCCGTTTTTATCTTGTTTCATCAGTAGGTGAACGCGTCAGTGCGGATATACGTCTTGCAGTGTTTAACCACGTGATAACGCTGCATCCCAGTTATTTTGAGACCAACAGCAGCGGCGATATTATGTCTCGCCTCACCACGGATACGACTTTGCTGCAAAGCATTATTGGTTCGTCGTTTTCTATGGCAATGCGCAGCGCGTTAATGTGTATTGGTGCCATTATCATGTTGTTCGCGACTAACTTTAAGCTCACGTTAATTGTGCTTGCTTCCGTGCCATTTGTACTGGTTCCTATTCTGGTTTTTGGGCGACGTGTTCGTGCTCTATCCCGCCAGAGCCAAGACACAATGGCAGATGTGGGCAGCTACGCAGGTGAAGCAATTGAACATATCAAAACCGTGCAAAGCTTTGGCTCAGAACAGCATGAAAGAGCGGCGTTTGCCGTTGAGGTAGAAAAAGCCTATGAGGTCGGAAGACAACGCGTGAAGCAGCGCGCGATTTTGATATCTGGCGTTATTGTGATTGTGTTCAGCGCCATCGCTGGCATGCTTTGGGTAGGCGGTAGTGACGTTATCCACGGCAAAATGTCTGCGGGTGATCTAGCGGCATTTGTGTTCTATGCCATCATGGTTGCGTCTTCCATGGCCACCATTTCAGAAGTGATGGGTGAGTTACAGAGAGCCGCTGGTGCAACAGAAAGATTGATTGAGATTCTGCAAGTAGAAAGCGACATCAGCGCACCAAGCAACCACTTGCCGATCAGCGATAGCATGCCTGCAGAAGTGACGTTTGATTCGGTTAACTTCAACTACCCTTCTCGCCTAGACCAACCGGCTATCAAAGCATTAGACCTGACAGCTGAACAAGGTAAGGTGTTGGCGTTGGTTGGCCCATCTGGTGCGGGTAAAACAACTCTGTTTGAATTGCTGCAACGTTTCTACGACCCACAACAAGGACAAGTACTGTTTGGAGGTGAAGATATTCGACAATTCGATCCAAACGATCTTCGTCGCCAGATGGCATTAGTGCCACAACAGCCAGCTTTGTTTAGCCACGATGTGTTCCATAACATTCGTTATGGTAATCCAGATGCAACAGACGAACAGGTAATTGAAGCGGCCAAGAAAGCCCATGCGCATGAGTTTATCGAGAAGTTACCCGAAGGTTATCACAGCTTTTTGGGTGAGCGCGGCGTGAGGTTGTCTGGTGGGCAAAAGCAGCGGATTGCCATTGCCCGTGCGATTCTGAAAGATCCGAAAATCCTATTGCTTGATGAAGCCACCAGCGCACTAGACAGTGAAAGTGAACATCATGTTCAACAAGCGCTGGAGGCACTAATGAAAGACCGCACGACGTTGATCATTGCTCATCGTCTATCAACTATCCAACATGCGGATAAGATTGCGGTACTAGACGGTGGTGAGCTTATTGATCTCGGTAACCACCAATCGTTGATGCAAAGCTGTGAGTTGTATCAGCGCTTAGTGGCGCTGCAGTTTAAGCACTTGGAATAGCCGACTTTCACTGATTAAGAACAGACAAAGGCGAACCATTTGATTCGCCTTTGTTTTAATAACTTATATACCCAGTGAGAATTAATCTTGCGGGTTTTCTTTCGCGCTAATTTCTGCGTAAGTGTGCAGGAGCTCTGTTAAGGTTTTCACCCAAGCAAATACGTCTGTCGGAACGTTTTCTAGTAGCTTCTCAACTTGCTCGCAGTGCGTTTCTAGCGTGATCGCTTCTTCTAGACGGAATGAGATAGCGTAGAAATGCCAAAGGACGAGGCGAGTCATTCGTTCGCTGTTTTGCTTCGCATTATCTGAATCATCAAACGCTTGTTGAATTTCACTCAACGCGATTGCAGTCATGCGTAACATTGCATCAAGGCGCGCTGATAACATGCGGTCTTCGCTGTCCACTTCTTCTTGGTCGAAAGTAAACAGCTCATTCATCACGTCTTCTGGCACCATTTTACTGATCATGCGAACACTGAACTCTTCCAGTTCATGGCGCGGCATAGTCACAAGACAATCGAAGGTGTAATCACGAAGCATAAAATCACTCTACATCAGTTATAACTTTTAGTTTGCGCATTCTAAGCACTGTGGTTTCAAATGCCAGTATTTATTTGCTTCGTGACAAACTAGCTTCGCTGACGTTACTTTTGTTCAGAAGATAGCCTTGCTTTGAAGTACTGGAACAGCTTCCAAATGAGAAACCCGGCGACACCCACTATCAGAACAGAGCGAATGAGAATAGGCGCATCATGCTCGAGTTGGCTAGCATGCGGGACAATACTCGCAAATAATCGACTGGTAAAAAGCAGCCCCATCACCAACATAATAATTTTGTTCATACGATCTACCGTTCAATTATACGCGCTGTAAACAACATACCGTTATCAAGCGGTTTGCCTAATAAAACCAAATGCTGCCTTGAGTGAACATAAAAGGATGCGCTTCATGCGTATGGTCGTCAACACTAGCTAGCCTCAGAAACAAGTAAGCTAATGTTGCATATTTGGTGACGCACTACATTACTTCGGTTAAGTCACCTATGGGCGTAAGTATAAGAGCGATTTAACACCCAAAGTACTCATCTCTTCGCTCCTCAAGCCACAAGTCATAGTTTTTCATGACTTTGGAAAACTGCGGACTTTGAATATAACGGTTCAGCCATGCTTTTAAGTTGGGATATGGACTTTCGCGAAACCACTGCTTATCGATCCGAGCATATTTGCGTAGAAAAGGCAGTATCGCGATATCAACTAACGTCTCGCGATCCGAGAACAAATATGAATGCTCGGTCAAACGTGATTCGAGCTTGGCGAGTTCTCTTTCACATGCCTTACGCAGCTCTGCCGTGTTGTCTTCATGGTAACGCTTCGCGCACCCAAAAGCGTTGAGTGCTGGGATAAAACGAGACTCAAATTCTTCGATCACCATGAGCATGTGAGGTAAAACGTCTCGGTTATCGGTTCTCAATAGATTATCGGGGTCATTCTTAGATAAAGCCCAAATCATAATATCCAGGCTCTCTTCCAGTACCCGTGGTTTTGCTGATCCTTTGTCTGATGCTCCCTTGGGAATCACTAAAACGGGCACACTGCCCTTTGGTGAAGCTTCTAACATTTCTGTTGGTTTGTTATTGCGTTTTATTGAGCGAATACGCACGGACTGTTGCGCTTTTAGTAGAGCAAATCGAGCCCGTATCGCATAGGGGCAATTATGCAAAGAATAGAGAACGGGGGCCGAGTTGTGCTTCATTTTTCGCTCCATCCAAGAATTATCCTCGGTTCTGAACATCCGTCTTTCAGACTATCAAATTTCATTGTATCTGTTCCATTCTGCCCTCTTCGCTTGACACAAAATAACGTTAAAAAGAGGATGTTCGTCTTAAAAAACTTCACCTCATTTTGTGTCGCTAGCTGTGATTATATAGTTCAAGAAGTCATTGCCGTTTAACCCCGTAATCCAAAGGGCCATCACTATGAACAGCAAAGCGAAACAACTCTTCCATTACTTGTGTACCCAATACGATAAATTGTCTGAAGACTTAGAGTCTCGCCCTTTTCCTGAGTTTTCAGAAACCATCACTCACCCATTAGGTCATTGCTTTGTCCGTTGTGCGGTAGGGAGCCAGCGCTTTTCGATTGTCTCTATCAACTTTGATCCTTCTGTTAGAGGGCAAGGCGTTTTAACGGCGTTTATCAATTACGTAAGAAACAATCCGTATCACTATCAAGGTGTTGAAGTGGCCATCATTGAAAACACCAAGTTGGCTAAACGATTGTTGTCGTGGGGCTGGGAATACAAATCTTGGTTTAGCAAACTCTTCTTCTCTAAAAAACCAACTCTGATTAAAGACTTTGAATGCGCTTAATAGCCGACTGAGTGGATAGTTTATTCTTGCTTATATGAGCCTCAATCAACGCCTCTAAGCATACCTATAAAGGCTTGCTTAGATTCGGGAGAAATATCGCGACGCGTTGTGTACTCGACATGACTAGCCCCACTTATGGCGGGTGATAATTGGATACTCCACAACGCGTTAATCTGATTTGGTATCATTGAGTAACGCACATCAATGACACCCAGTTCGTCGTTAGGATCTCTCGCAATAAAGCCATTTGAAAACCAGCGAAAGCGCTCTATGTCTTTGGCTTGTTGTGATTGAGGATCTAACCACGGAAAGTCTTTAGTCACATCTAGCTTGGCGATAGACTCTCCAGCATAGGTTTTTACTGATTTCCCTGCCCTTACCGCGTCCACATAGTAGTTCTCTTGCGTTTCGTAGATTACTTTCCAGACCAGCAAGTTGGCGAACGAAGGTTTGGCTTCTAGCCGTATTGGCTTATGTTGTCTTTGTTCCGCCAGCGCCCAACCAACCTCTTCTGCTCTGTCTCGTTGAATCATGCCAAACATGAGATAGGCAAACGCCCAGAATAAAGCGAAATGCGCATACCAAGGGTTTCGCTTCCGTATCGCGAATAGGAGGAATAGAAAAACGGGGAGCGTAAAAGCAGGATCAATCACCGATACCGTATTCCACGCATAACGGACATCGGTTATCGGCCAAAAAAGCTGTGTGCCATAGCTGGTGCAAGCATCGAGTAACCCGTGAGTGGCGTAGCCTAAGGTGCAGTACCACACGCTTTGTTTAAACGACAATCCGCACCTCTTGGCGATGAGTTGGTGTAATACCAAAGCACAAATAAAACCGCCAATGGGGATAAAGATCATTGAGTGGGTAAACTGTCGGTGGTATTCCAAAAACAGCAGCGGATCGTTTGATGAACGAATTAGCACATCTAAATCCGGAGCCATTCCAGCAAGCATTCCCAATACACCAGCAACAACCAAGTGTTGTTTCTTACTCGTTGACTGGGATAATGATGCACCCAGTAACCCTTGAGTTAACGGGTCCATGGCGTGTTCTCGGTGTCGCTTTCAAAAACCAGAAATTTTTGTCCCATAAAATCTCCGTATTTAGGTGAATAGAGCCGAGTGACTGAATCACATACTAAAGCTATTGAAACCAAAGCTTTATTTTTAGTGTAGAAGGAATAAAGGAGTTAGCGAGTTTGTCGCGAATACCATATTCAAGAGGCTTTTTCGTTCTTCTACTTTAATGGGCCCCTGACTATCTCTTCTGTTGCGGTATAATCTGGCTGCCTATGCTTTGAGTATAAGTTTCAACGTAGCTCAACCAGTACCACCTTCGAGGAATCTTTTGCAGTTAACCAGCTTTAAATACAAAACACGCAAAGGTCCTGACTATCGTCATGGTGACCAAGTGTCATTCATTGATATTAAAGAGACGTTTGGCATCGGCGGGATTCGCATTGGTAAATGGGTCAACAATGAAGAAAAAGCGCTCGCGGCGAACTTGATATTCGATTCGTTGGCCGATCTGGCTTACCTATTGGCATTACCCCCTTCTGCTATTGGGCTTCGTGGTAATTTGAACCTTGCATTCGGTACTGGCGGGAGCAAAGGTGTTCAAGCCCATTACGCCCCTAATCAACGTGAGTTGGCTTTGGCAAAAAATGCGGGTGCGGGTGCGCTTGCTCATGAGTTTTGGCACGCTTTCGACCACTACATCGCAGAGAAAGCCTTCGACATTGGTGATAGATCTGGTCCTCAGCGCCAAATCATTTTCGCGAGTGATTGCTGGCTACAAAATACCACCCTTTTACCTCACCCTTTAAACGAACGTTTGCTCGAGATTTTTGACGCGACGTTACTTACGCTTGATGGTCAAGATCGGCATGATTACGTCTCGCGCAGTGTAAGAGCAGACAAAGCGATGGGAACGCGTTATTTCTCGCAACCCACTGAGATGATGGCAAGAGCGTTTGAAGCGGTAGTCGAATCCTGCTCCGGCATAGAAAATTCCTATTTGGTTTCTGGGACGACTCAGCCTGACAACCTCGTTATTTATCCAGACTTACAACACAGACAAATCATTCACAAAGCGCTGCAAGCCTATTTCCGCCCGCTTGGTGATGCGTTAAGTCGCTGATAAACGCATACTGGCTATTTCATAAAAACACATGATTTCAAAGCACAAACCTTTCCCATCAAACTGAAAAAGGTTTATACATAACTTATATAAATCAAAGTGCTGAATATTTCATGACGTCGAAAGAGATCCTTCAAATACGCAACGTCCGCTACTTCTTAATGTTTAGAAGTAGCTACTTTGCGCGCTTCTACTACCCAGTATTCACTCTGCTCTATTTAGACTACGGGCTAACTTTGTCTCAATTTGCCATGCTAAACGTGGTTTGGGCAGCCACTATTGTACTTGCCGAAGTCCCATCAGGTGCCTTTGCCGATACGTTAGGGCGAAAAAGACTGGTGGTCTTGTCTTCCATCGTCATGTTTATCGAAATCGCAATGATCGCCTTTGTCCCTACCGGGAACCCCACTTTTGTTTTCGTTGTGTTTTTGATTAACCGAGTATTAAGTGGCTTAGCGATGGCGTTGGCAAGTGGTGCCGATGAAGCACTGGCTTACGACACCTTGAAACAACAAGGCAAAGAAGCGTTGTGGCCACGAGTGTTACAGATCCAACTTCGTATTGCTTCGAGCGTTAGTATTGTTGTCACGCTCGTTGGTGCGGCGATGTATGATGTAAACTTTATGGCTAGCGCCTATCAATTCCTCGGGTTGGCTGAGCCAGAAACGACTCAAGACATCATGCGCATCCCCGTCTACGCGACATTGTTTGTTGCGATGGTCGCGATCTACGCTGCATTTAGCATGAGAGAAGAGAAAAAGGTGATACCAAGCAGCGAAAGCAAGCTGGCTTCAATCATGGCAAGCATGAAGCTGACGCTCAATACGGCTAAATGGGTACTTTCCACGCCTTATGTGCTGTTCATTTTGCTTTACTACAGTTTGTTCGAACACACATCGCGAATGTTTTTGACCATGAACAGTCAGTACTATCGTGCGATTGATATTCCAATTATCTACTTCGGCTTTATCGGTGCTGGCATCAGCCTATTACAAATTATCTTGGCTGGTCAAAGTCGTCGTTTGGCAGAGAGCATGGCACCGAAGACGTTTATTGCAGTGATGGGGCTCGCGACGATGGCGACCTACTATTGGATTAGTCTAGGATGGTCGATATACGGTGTAATTCCTGCTCTGATCCTGATCTTTATTATTATGACGATGAACATCTTTATCAGTTATCACCTTAATAAAAACACCGAATCACACAATAGAGCCACCGTACTAAGTTTTAAAGGTTTGATGTTTAACCTAGGTTACGGCTTGATCGGCATGTTGTATGCCTACTACTACAAGTTGCTATCGCAGAACTATACCGAGGAGCAGATAGAACAACACATCGATTTCATCGCATCGCTGTCTTCATTCTTCTACTACTTCACGTTTTTATTTCTCGCCATCAGTGTGTTTTTCTACTTTAAAGACAAGAAGCAGGCGATTTTTTAGTCGCCTAATTCATCACTCGTTGGGCGTTTTCCCACGTTCTATCCAAGTCTTGTGCACACAGTGCATTGCTCTCCGCGCACTTGACATTCCGTTGATGAATACTGAGCTAGTTTACGGCGTTAATAACTGGCTCTTCTTCCTGTAAATTCTCTGCCAGACCAATTTCACCAGCTACATATAGAACACTCCCTATCGCTGACAAGGTTTCATTACCCTTTCTTTCAGAGAATTCGCCTGCTTGATTGACACTTTCCGACTTGATGATATTTTTGCAAACAACGCTTTCACATACTCTTCCTTCAACATCGACTGTAGAAAACTCCACAACATCATTCGCCATGATGGTACTTGAGAAAGCACCTGTTAAAGTCACTGCCATCATCCAATGTTTCATTACACCACCAATATATTCACAATACAGATAACACCTAAGACCCTGATTGAGCTTTGATGTTCAATACTCACGGAAATAACGCAACCAAAAAGGTTAATTTCTATCAATTTTATATCAACCTATTCTGTGTACTAGCATCAGATAACTACCGTTAGGACAATTAACATTTGCAACTACGCATGAGCAAAGTGAGAAAATGAAAAAGTGGCGCGTCCCCTTCTAGACATACAAAACAAGCGTATTACTCCGTTTCAACAATGAATTGGAATCCTAGCTTTTGGTAAAACGAGACCGCTTACTACATATCTTTTACGGCCAATAACACTTGGTTGAGGTTCATAGAAACTCCTTTTCTGATTGATTGCTCACTGGATAAGCAGTTATATCAAATTTCACACATGAAAAAGACGGTCATAAAAACCGTCTTTCAACTTACTTTGCGAGCAAACTTAGTCTTTCGTTTCTTGTGCTTCTGCGCTTTTTATCACCTCAGCCACGTCTTGAGTTTCCGTATCCACCCACTTCATGAACACCTGATAACCTGCCGCTAAAAAAGCCGAACCGATGAACATACCAAGAATACCACCGGACATCATACCTCCGACGGCACCAATCAGTACGATTGGCATGGGCACTTCTAATCCGCGTCCAAGAATCAACGGCTTTAAGAAGTTATCGATTAAACTCGCCGCAAGGAGCAAAACGGTAAAAATAACATTGTGAACCGTACCACTGTCACCAGACCATAGTAGGCCGACCACCACAAGCGCAATAATAGTCACGGGTAACTGGACGATGGCAAAAATCAACGCGATCAAAGTAAACAATGCCGCAGCAGGTACACCAGATAGCGCAACCACCCCACCAAAGACCATCGCCGTTAAGAACGCAATACCAATAATACCGATGGCGACTTGACGAATAGTCGCCGTAGTGAGTTCATGGAGCTCGGGGCCTCTCACCTCGTCGGTGAAACTAATGAATATTTTTCGTATCGATTTTGCTGCGGGTTGTGCCCAAGCAAGCATAATTCCTGCAATAATAATCGCACCAATCAACATGAACACACTTTTCGCTGCGCCCGTTGCACTGTCAACGAACCAACTAAAAACACCTTTAATTTGTGGCTGACGCTTTTCAACGAAAACTGGAAGATCATTTGCCGCCTCATACCACACTGAGTGAACTTTCTCCCCGATTAACGGCCATGTTTTCACACTATCCGCAGGTTTGGTGATAACTAAAGAGCCATCTCGGTATGATTCAAATGCACCCAGTGTTTTTGACGCAAATGAGTTCCCTACCATAGCCGTTGGCGTTCCGAGAATTAACACGCCAATGATCGCAATGAACACTGCTGAACGCGTTGAACTTAGGCCAACTTTTCTTTCAATAACAAGCTTGACTGGGTATAACGCGATAGCAAGCACAAGCGCCCAAAGCAAAATTGGTAGAAACGGTAAGAACGCCCACCAACATACGATAACAATGAGCGTAGTGACGGAGAATTTTATCAAAGACGTTGTAAACGCCTTAGTTAACACTTTCTCTAGGTTTTCGTTTGAGTTATTCACTGTTTATCCCTTTGGTTTCGCGTCATAAATACACTTTCAAGTCGTAGAAGAGCACTAACGCTTAAATGACATCCCAACACAGTCTTCATCGCAGAGTTAAAAAACTCGAAACTTCAATGCATCGAAATTCCAACAATCCACGTTCATATAAAACCTAGTACACTCGCCCGTATATTCAATCACTTACCAAAAAATTTCCGGGGGATTTCAAACAAAAAGGAAATAAGCGAAGGAGAAGCATGAGATAAGCGTTCTTACATTCAAACAAACTTAATAAGCCATTGCTATTTAGCGTGATTTTGACAATAGATAATCGATTACCATCAAGCTTGTTGATTCGAAAGAGCACCCATTGCGTTATAAGTCACACCAAAAGTTCACTCCGCCTAATCAATTTAATTCCTTATTAACTTTTATAAATCCGGGCTATTATCGAGTAGAACCGTTGCTCAACGTATATAAGGTAAACAATAATGAAAAAGGCTTTATCCACTCTCAGCATCGCAGTGGCACTGTTTTCAAGTGCATCATTTGCTGCTGACAAGTACATGTTAGATTCCGAACTCTCCTCCCTCAGCTTCGCAACAATCAAAAAGCAATATATTGTCGAACCCGCAACAATCGATGCTCTAACCGGTACGCTTGATGCTCAAGGGCAGTTTGACGTTTCTGTCGATCTCAACAGTATCAATACTGGCATTCCTATTCGTAACACACGCCTAAATGAGATCTTCTTTGAATCAGCGAAACACGTACCAGTAAAGGTGGTTGGTAAAGTGGATTGGGCTTCTCTAGAAAAAGGCTCGCACAAAGTGAAAGTGCCAGCGGAAGTAACATTGTTTGGTAAAGCCAAATCTGTTGAATTCCCGGTCGTCATTCTAAATGCAGGCGATACTGTTATGGTTAGCTCAAGCGCACCAGTTATTATCGCCGCCTCAGACTTTGGCATCCCAAGTGAGAACTTAACCAACCTAGCCGCTACGGTTGGTGGCATTGCGATTTCAGACCAAGTACCGCTCACTCTGAATCTAACATTTAAAAAATAGTTAGATATATGAAAGTAAAGGCTTGGAGTCTCACCAAGCCTTTTTTCTTTCTGTACGACCCTGATTTGCGCAATTCAGCTCTTTTTTACTAACCTTGCTTTGAAGTGCTCAGCACCATACTTCGCAGCACATCATTCTTACTCACATAATGATGTTTCAGCGCCGCCAATATATGTACCACCACCAACGTAGCCAACGTTGCACAGCCAACACGATGGACCATAAAGAAAAAGTTATTCACTTCGGCATTAGAAATTGGGTTTAGAATAGTAAACTGCCAAAAAAACGGGAACTCATGTTTTAGCATTAAGAAACCGCTAACAAAGACAACAAACATCACCAAATAGATCATGCTATGTGCCAATTTTGCGATGCTTTTTTGCGTACAAGAAACGGTGTGTGGTAGCTCAGGGGATTGACGAAAGTAGGACCATCCCCAACGCACAATCAATAATACCGAAGCGATGGTCGCAAAAGACATGTTAAGTGTAGACAGGACGTGGAACAGCTGCGGCATATCCATCACGAAGAGCATGCCATAACCTGCGATAGTGGCATAAATGATGATCACAGCCATCACCCAATGCAGCCATTTACTGAACGCATCATAATGTTGAGTGGGTTTATTTTGGACGTGTGGAATCGCTTTCTGGTGCTGACCAGAATCTAGTTTGGGCATATTGTCACCACTGAATAGAAATTGGTACCTGCATGGGAATATTGCGAGCGAAGTGCTATCCCATGAATGAAGATTGAAGAAATAACGGAAGGCATCAGAGCCTTCCGTTTTTCAAGTAGATTACAAGATGAGGTGGGTACTACTTGCTTACACTGATCATTTCGTTGAAGTATTCAACTTGCTCTGCCATGCTCAAACCTTGGTTGTTTGAACCAAGCGTCCACATGAAGAAACCACCATAACCGTTGTCTTTTTGCCATTTGGCGCGGTCTAGGTTGTTCTGACGTGTTTCAACGAAGTTGCCGTCTGGGCCCCATTGGCTGTTGATCGTGTTACCTAAAACAATCTTCGACTTGTCTCCAATATATTCAGCATAGTTCGCCATCGCGACATCGTAGAGGAAGTTCTCACCTGCGTCGTAAGTCATGACATTGAAGAAATCAAAGTCGTTCTTCGTATCTTTCAATAAATCAATAACTTCACCGTGGTGAGATGAGCGACCTGATGGCTCAACGTAAGAACAGTTTTCAAACACGTTAGCATTCATACAATCAACAGGGTCTGCGCCTACATGGTAAGTAGTCAGAGACAGAACCTTGGTGTTGCCAACTTTTTCGCGGATCAACTTGATCAATGCGGTTAGGTCTTGGTTTTCTTTGTCCGTGATTCGCGCTGCTTTTTCGAAGTCGAAGTCCAGACCATCGATTTGTACGTAACCCGCTAACTGATACTTGCTGTAGTCACAGCTACCATCTGATGTCGTAGCAAGACACTCACCTTCAACCTCTTCCGCCGTTAGGTTCTTCTTGTACACAGGGAATGGCGTGTGAACTAAATCAACCAGACCATTTGCGACGGCTTCACGGCTCTGTGGAGTGCTAATCGCAGACCAAATACTTTCGTAAGTTTGGCCACCAAACGCGACCATCATGGTTACGTTATTGTTGTCATGCTTAAGCGTTGACCATGCTAGATACTGACTTGGCATCCAATCTGGGTTGTAATCCGGTGGTGTTAGCATGCCATCAGAGATCGTGATGTTACCGCTTGCGTCCCACTTACCAAATGACAATAGGTAACCATCACCCTCAGAATTGAACAGTTGCTCATAATCGTTTAAGCCCCAAGAAGTCAGATAACTGATTGAGCGATCAGGGTTATCCACCAAGCCGCCGCCAGTGCTTTCTTTCACTGTGATGTTAGACGTTGCAGACGTTTGCTCTTGGTTTGCAGTGTTCATCGCTTTTGCAGTGATGGCGTAAGCACCCTTCTGTGCACCAAGCCATTCGTACTCGTATGGTGCTTCGGTATCTTTATACAGCTCGTTACCATTGGCGACAAAACTCACTGATTTGATATCTCCTTCGTAGCTCTTCGCATCTGCTTTGATAGAAATCGCACGACCTTCGAAGTAGCTTGAACCATCCACCGGAGACGAAAGTGAAACAACCAGATCTTTATCGGTTATCGCAAGTGAAATTGGTGTGGCTTCAGCACTCGCCCCTTGATCATCGTAAGCGACAACCGTCAGTGTGTATTGTCCTTCATCTTGAGCAGGAACCGTAATGGTGTAGGTATCGCCTTCTGAAGGTGTGTTTGCGGTCGCCACCACTTCGCCATTCAGTTGAACATCGACACGTGCGACCTCTGTATCATCCGTGGCTTCAACAATCACACCAAACGGTTGGTTCGGCGCAATTTTCTGACCATCTTGCGGTGATAGAACATTGACTTCTGGGAGTGGGTTAGGATCACATTGCCCTACTTCATTCCAAGCGTCTTTCCATGCATCTGGGTAGTCTGGATGACCTGTACCCGGTGTCCAAACTGGGTTACCACACCAACCCGCAACCGTGCATGAGTAGATATTACCGATGTTAGTGACTTCATCACCGACTTTGTAAGGTACACCATCTTCGTAAGGAGGTACGTTACCACAACTTGTGCCTGTGTCAGTAACTGTAACCGTTAAGCTCTTGCGTGATACATGATTCTCGTCATCCTGAGCTTCAGCGCGAAGCGTTGCAGAACCCGGGGGTTGTGCCGTCCAATCACATGAGAAATCTTGTGTCGTTTTCGCGTCTAGGCTACAAACTTCAGCATCATTGGCGAAGAGCTTAACTGTGGCTAAATCGTCGTCTGCATCAGTGACATTCGCCGAAATCGTAATGGTGTCACCTTTTTGATGAGAAGAGCCCGCGTCAGGAGAGATAAACTCAATCACAGGAGGATTTGGCGCTGTAGATTCCGACTCGACGGTTACTTGGACATGTTGTTCAGTTAACTTGTCACCACTCGCATTGAATGCCATGACCGCGATAGAGGCAGCGCCAATTTCTGATGGAAGCCAAGCTTGTTGATACTCAGCTGTGCCTTCAACGACGGGTTGCTCTGCTAACTTAGTATTGTTTACCCAGAACTCTAATTTGCTTACGCCTTCACCTTCTACGCTGGTGATAATGTCAACGTTAGTGCCAGTGTAAACCACAGAGTTTTGTGTGGGAGCCAATATATCCAAAGTGAACTCTGGCGGAGGAACAACTTCACCGTCGACTTTCACGACAACAGAATCTTCAAACGCGTTTAAATCTGCCAGTTCACCACCAAACGAAATCGTCAATGCCGCAAATTCGCCAGAGGCCAATTCACTGTCGACCCATGAGCCGTCAGGGAAAGTCAGTGTTACGGCGTTTAGAACACCATCAGGTTGTGTGGTATGGGAGATTTCCCAAGAAGGGTATGAAAGATGATTAGACGCCCAACCGATGTCGTTAATCGCGACAGGCAACACAAACTCAATCACAGCATCACGCATGTCCGCCGAATCTGTTCCTGTGTTTTTGACCACTAGCTTGTATGTGCTCCAGTATTCACTCTCTGATTGAGCTATGGTGTCTGCGCTGAATTCCGTCGCCATGGCTTGTGAAATTGGATTTAGCAATAAGCCAGAACAAAGCATGGTAAGCCCTAAAGTGCGATAACCAATGGAGTTTGTTTTCGTAGCACTGCTCTTTCTTAGATACATAATTACGTCCTTAGTTTTATATAGTTATTTAGGTAGTGCATAAAGGCCTGCAATTAATGGTTCATTTAATTTTTGCAAGCGCACTTAATTTATAAATAAAAATAACCAAGGCAAAAATTCATTCTTACTTCTGGGATAAATATCAAAATTTATCTTACATTATTTAATTATTGCTTATTTTATAAACCACAGAGTTATAAAAAAATCGATTAAATCAATGATAAAGAATACACTTAATTAGCTTATCTTAATTTAATTAAGATCCTGCTATCATTATTAAGTAGCTTTCTTTAAACATAACCTTAGAACACAATGAAATCCGAATTTATACCAATAATTACAATAACTTGAAACACAGTAAACTTTACTCTCATAGAGAAATAATGTGTAAAGTCTCGCCTTCGATAGAAACAAGATAAATCAAATCATTAGTTTTTAATATGAATTAACTTATTACATAACAATAAGACATAAACTTACTTCAGATAACTACATATAAAAACCCATCTTACAAAATTGGATTTTTGGAATAAATGTCACACATGAACCTCCCATTACAAAAATAATAAAAACTGGAAAAGTTAGAGTTTAAATTCTATTTAACTGTCATAAAAATTTAATAAACACCTTACTTACCTAATGTCGTTAATTTTTGTATAAATATAATTTTTCTTATTAGCTATTTTATTTTACATCCGTATTATAAATCGTCATTCTACCTTCAACATGTTTGCTTTTCCCTGACTAACATTTAGCCTCAAACAACTTGGCTAACCAAAAACAACAAAGGCAAGCCGAAGCTTGCCTTTGATTTTAGAATTTAATAATTAAGAGTTTGGTTTGCTCTGAATTGTTTTCACGTTACTGGCACTTTGTTCTGTCGCGACGAGGTCATCGAACTCAGCAATACCTGCCAAGAATGACGCTTTGTCTTTTGTAGGAATCGAGGTAACCAAAGGCAAATCGACCTTCATAGCATCAACAGCACGATCACGTACTAGCACTTCGAAATGGAGATGCGGACCAGTTAAGCGCCCTGTCGCACCAGACAAAGCAATCTTCTGACCACGTTTGACATGATCTCCTTTCTTCACCAAAAATCGACTTAAATGTAAGTAACGGGTCTTGTATACGCTGTTGTGCTCAATCACCAAGTACTTACCTGCATATGGGTGATTTCGAATCGCAATCACTTTACCATCGCCAGTAGAATAGACTGGGGAACCAACTGGCGTCGCAAAATCTGTACCATTATGTGGTGAGATTCGCCCTGTTACTGGGTGTTTACGATATGGGTTAAAAGGCGACGTAATTCTTCTAAATTGTTTATCGATAGGATAACGATCAAACGCTTGCTCTAAGCTATTTCCCTCTCTGTCATAGAAGCGACCATCTTTAGCCAAGAAGGCTTCCACATTCTTGCCACGCATCCTAATTGCAATACCCTGCACTTCAGTGTTGCCCGTCAAATGATCATCGACGTACTGGCGGCGCACTAAGACATGGAAGCTATCACCTGCTCGTAATTCACGTGCAAAGTTCACTTTGTCTTTCAGTACGCGAGTAATATTGGCGATTTGAGTGGTGGTCAAACCCTGACGGTGAGCAGATGCGGAGAAGCTGCCATTGATCGTCCCTGAGTAAAGTGTATCTCTCCACTCCCCCGGGTCTTCAACAAAATCATAACTGAACGTGCCTTCGTCGTTATGAGTATAAATCGCTCGCTCGACAAGGCTCTCATGAAAGATCACTTGCTTAAGAACCATAGAATCTCGATCAACGATAAACTCCAAGTGGTCTCCGGGTTTGATCGTGTCGAGCTTAAGTGACGTCAAATCAGCTTCAAGGAGCTTTTGCGTGGTTTCGTAAGGTACGCCCCACGATGAAAAGATCGTACTAAGCGTATCGCCTACTTTTACGAAGTAGTGAATGCGAGCGATATTATCGTGTTCTTTTGTGACTGGTTTACTTTGCGATTCGGCCTGCTCTTTTTGAGAGTATGGCGTCACTTTGATGGAGATTATTTCAGGTTCGGTTTCTGCTTTATAGGTGAGATAAGCTGCAAAAGAAAATGCAGTGGCAGCAATAGCAATTAAGGAATAGCGGACTAACTTCATAATACACAGGTAAATCGGGGAATAGTAATTGTTATGTTATAACATCCACCAAATGCAATTTAAACCATGCGTAATTGAGAACTTTGTTTTTAAGCTTTTTTGTTGTCTTTAAGTGCCTCTTTACCAAGAGAAACCTTTTGGACAAAAGCGCGAATAAACATGGCCTTTATATGATGGCCAAACCGACATTTAGTTCACTTCAACGTTAAAAACTTCTGTCTTTACCCCTCTTGGATAAACGACAAAATAAATTTCACTCGTTGTTCCACGCTTTGTTTTGGTACTTCTATCAATTCATAACCAAATTGGTGGTACGCTTTGACCATTTCTTCGTAAGTTCTCATCGCTTCCGTAAAGTCCTGCTTACGCTCTTTGTCGTTGGCAAAGATAGCCTCCCACGGAGGGAAGATGAAGATTTGTTTGGCGTAATGTAATTGATGACAAGCACTCAACAGAACATCGGATACTGGCAGGCTCTCCAACTTGCTATAGCCATAAGAATCGATAATACAACGGTCGAAAAATACGAACGTATGATGGCTCCCATAAGTATCGTGATTGTTCTTTTCTTCTCGTACCATTTCATCCCGAAATGCGACTTTGTCTCGCCACGGCAGCGCATCACCATCAATAGCGACTTGTTGTTGGATCACTTTACGCCCCGCCTCTGGCGCGCAATGATAACCAAGTTCAATAAGGTGCTCGATCACTGAGGTTTTACCCGCACCGGGGCCACCTGTAAATACAATTAGATTATTCATATAGACCTCAATTGTTGAAAGATTATGTTCGCTCTCCGACCTTGTATGCCCGTCGTTGGTTGTTCTCAAATTGGTGTTGTCGCCGTTGTTGGATCTTTGGAAAAAGCTAGTTATTCAACACGGCATTCTGGTGCTGATAGGAGCTAGTTCGTAAACAATAGAAATTAGAAGCGTACACGTCCACTTGCATTTAAAAACTTAGCTTTTGGGTAAGCCGAAACTTGAAGTGAGTGTCGAATGAATAGTGGAGCTATCGTCTGGTTGTATCGTCACAGCGACGACCGTTAAGGAAGAGATAAGAAAGAAGACGTCGGAATACTGGGTACCGAGTAAAATTAACCTCCAAGGAAACAAATTTCAACCCAATTTCGCTAATTTACTGAATATACCCAATCGCTAAAATATGCACCCAAACATATATATTGGTTACTGGTAAATGGAGAATGAAACGCTCTTGAGAAAGAATGAAACACCAGTGTTCTAATCGAGCCTGGAAGTCGAAATAGAATATCCTTACGAAAAACCTTGTTTATGTAATTTTATTTCACATATTACGAAATAACACTAAGGATAATTCGAAGTTATTTTCACTAGAGACTTCTTAGTTACATTTGCTTTCTTTTGCTCACTTTTCGCTACCATGAGCGGCATTTTGAGACAATTTCCTGCACTCCTTTTCTCACATGAGTTGATATAAATCATTGTTAGAAGAAAACAGAATGATCTGTATTTCTCGATACATGAATCCAAACTGTCGTTTTTTCGTAAATAAATTACAGATAGACACGATTTGTAGCACGACACGTTTTTGAGGAACCAAGATGTTAGACACCCTCATGTTGTCGCGAATTCAGTTCGCGGCCAATATCAGCTTTCATATTCTCTTCCCTACCATCACCATCGCGTTAGCGTGGATGTTGGTGTTTTTCAAATGGCGATATATCCGTACCCAAGCCCCCGTCTGGCTAGATGTTTATTACTTCTGGGTTAAGGTCTTTGCATTAACTTTCGCTCTAGGCGTGGTGTCTGGCATCACCATGAGTTTCCAATTTGGTACTAACTGGCCGGGCTTTATGGAACGCGTCGGCAACGTCGCAGGCCCTCTTTTAGGTTATGAGGTCATGACCGCCTTCTTTATGGAAGCCACCTTCCTTGGCGTGATGCTGTTTGGGCGAGGACGCGTGCCAGAATGGGTTCACACTCTTGCCACCGTTCTCGTCGCCGTTGGTACGAGCATGTCCGCATTTTGGATTTTGGTCCTAAATAGTTGGATGCATACCCCAAGTGGTTACGAAGTCATCGATGGCATTGTGCATGTGACAAGCTGGAAGGAAGTTATTTTCAACCCTTCTCTTCCTTACCGATTCGCCCATACCTTGCTTGCTTCGGCGTTAACCGCAAGCTTTTTGATTGCTGGCATTTCTGCCTATCAAGTGATTAAGAAACCTGACCACCGCTCAGCAAAGCTCGGACTGAAAGTTGCGCTCTTTTCTGCGGCCGCTTTTATTCCAGTACAAATTTTTGTTGGTGACCTGCATGGATTGAATACCCTAGAACATCAACCAGCTAAAATCGCAGCGATGGAAGGTGTTTGGGAAACCGAGCAAGGTGCACCACTTCTTCTTTTTGCTATGCCAAATGAAGAAACCCGAAGTAACGATTTAGAAATTGGTGTCCCTAAGCTCGCGAGCTTGATTCTTACGCATGATTTAGAGGGCGAAATCAAAGGACTGAACGAGTTTGCTCCTGATCATCCACCAGTAAAACCGATTTTCTTCGGTTTTAGAGTCATGGTTGGGGTTGGTGTGCTCATGCTGCTCGTCAGTTGGTATGGCGCAGCCAAAGTGGCTCGCAAAAAAGCCCTGTCTAAACCGTATCTATACACCGTGTTAGCCATGACTTTCTCTGGTTGGATTGCGACATTAGCAGGCTGGTACGTAACAGAAATTGGTCGACAACCGTGGCTAGTCAGCGGCGTGTTACGCACCTCAGAAGCAGTCACAACCGTGGCAAGCAGCAGTGTTCTGACTTCCCTTGTGATGTATTTGACAATCTATGCCGTATTGTTAGTGGCGTACATACACACACTGTTTTATCTCGCGCGCAAAGACGTAGCGGCACACCAAGTACTATCGACACAGCAAGAAGCGTTGACACAACAAGAAACGTTTACTCAAAAAGAGGCCTAATCCATGCTCGATTATCTACCGGAAATTTATCTTCTCCTGCTTGGTTTCTCGGTCTTTATGTACGCCGTTTTAGACGGTTATGACCTTGGCGTGGGGATTCTTCTGCCCAGTGATAATGAAGCCCAGCGGGACAGAATGATCGCTTCAATCGGACCATTTTGGGACGCAAATGAAACTTGGCTGGTCTTGGCTGTCGGTATTTTGCTGATTGCCTTTCCTACCGCGCACAGTTTAATTCTGACCGAGCTTTATATGCCAACGGCCATCATGCTGATCGCCTTGATAATGCGTGGCGTGGCGTTCGATTTTCGTGCCAAAGCAAACGCTGACCATAAACCTCGATGGGATTGGTGTTTTAGAATCGGTTCTTTAATCACAGCCTTAACCCAAGGCTACATGGTTGGTCGTTACATCATGGGCTTTGAACACAATACCGAAGCGTATGGCTTTGCTTGGTTGAGCGCACTTTGTGTCGCAGCAGCGTACGTTTACATTGGTGGCGCATGGCTGGTATTAAAGACAGAAGGAGACTTACAAGTTCGCTCTGCTCGTTGGTCTCGTCGAGCTGGTTGGTTGGCTGCCTTGGGAATCTTAGTGGTCAGTGTGGTGAACCCGATTGTAAACGAGCAAGTGGCATTACGATGGTTCAGTTTCCCTGAAGTATTATTGCTAGCCCCAGTTCCGTTGATTGTGTTGGCGACCATCTTTCTAGTTGATCGCTATTTACGTCAGGTTCCAATGGTGAATGATCTGGGCGTGCGCTGGCCTTTCTTTGGTGTCACCGTCATTTTCGCATTGAGCTTTTTAGGTCTAGCGTACAGCTTTTTTCCAGAAGTGGTCCCAGGGTTGATGACCGCGCAAGAAGCTGCGACCTCTCCTGCGACATTAATGATTGTCGGTTATGGCGTCATGATCGTCATGCCAATGATACTGCTTTACACCTTTATGGTGTACCGAATCTTTAAAGGCAAAGCGACTGAGCTAAGTTACAAGTGATCGCCACAAATTCACGTTAAAATAGCAATAGAGAACGCCGCTAAAGTAGCGGCGCACTTTGAAACAATGCAACCAACGCGCGGACAATCTCGTTTTATTTCAATTGTAGATTTGGTCACTGCTCGACTAGTGATAGGTAAAGAGCATAGTTGTTGCAAGTTAACTAATGCTTTTTTCCACACTAAAACAATTGCGCCCCGCTTCATGAGAAACGGTGAACTTGTCGGTCATTTGTGAGATCAGCATCAGCCCTCTTCCTGAAGGGAGCCAACTGCTTTCATCGAAACGATTGGGAGCTTCGATTTGCTTTGAGGTATAACTTTGAAAGGTATTTTCATCGATGGCATTACCTTCATCCGTAATACGAAGTTCCACCTTAGGATTATTATCACTGCAGACTTCACAGACTAACTCGATGGTTCGTTCCTGCTCTTGGTAGGCGTGAATAAAGGCATTATTCATCAATTCGACCACACACAATTCTAAGGTCTGACTTATCTGAGTGGAAACAGACTGCTGATTAAGAAATTGGACGACCTCTTTGCTGGCCTCACGGGAGGTTTCTAACGAGGTATGATAAGTACACTTAAAAACGGCTTGGTTTAATTCACCAACAGTAAGCTCTAATGGCCCTAACCATTTCACTCTAAGTAGACTGACATCATCATCCAGTTCTGGCTTTTCTTGCCATTGTTGTACTTGCTCTAATACCGCATTCGTTGTTTGTCTCGTGCTTTCAACCTGAGCATGACTGATTGCAGACACCAGCCGTTCCATCCCATAAAGTTCATCGCCACGTTTTGCCTCAAGTACCCCATCAGAAAACAACCATAGCGTATCTTGAGGTTCTAACTGAATCGTACCGCCTTGGTATGTCATGGGGTCAAGTGCGCCAACAATGAAGTTGCCGTCCCCGACTTGTTCTATTGAATCGCGGTTAGATCGCTGCCAAACAAACTTAGGGTGCCCCGCCGTACAGTATTTCAGCTCCCCTGTTTGGGTGTTAAGTACCGCGTACTCAATGGTGAAATACAACTGGCTGTTATTGGCTTGCTGATAGCGTCGATTAAGCCTTTCAACCACGGCCGCTGGCTCACTTATTTGATATTCATTTTGGTGCCAGTCTAATGTCACAGACTCTGATTGGTGACGTTGTGACAAAGTTTGCTGTACCGAAAACGCCATCAACGCAGAAGAGATACCATGGCCCGATACATCGAATACATAGAAAGCGATGTGTTGTTCATCAAGCTCGATAAACCCAAGCATGTCACCACCTATCTTGGAGCAGGGTAAGTAAGTAAAACTAAATTGTACTGTGTGAATTTGTTCTTCCACTGGTAATAACTGGGCCATCAAATCGCCCGCAGAATCGAGATCTTGTTGAATGGTTTGATAGGCTAAATCGAGTTCGCGATTTCTTGTTGTGAGCGTATTGTGCAGCTCAAGAGTGCGGAAGCCTGCGCGTATTCTAGCTTGAAGCTCCTCTACCGACGTTTTCTTATCAACAAAATCATCGGCTCCTGCGTCCATACCTTGAATGATGGAAGCTTGGTCATTTCTCGATGAGAGCAACACAAAAAAGATATAACGAGAAAAGGCAGAAGATTTCAGTTCGCGACACAATTCAATACCGCTGATGCCAGGCATCATCAAGTCACTCAGCACGAACTGGATATCATCACGGTGAGTCAACACCTCAAGTGCAGACTCACCGTCTTCAACTGCAATCACATCATAGCCTTGTTTTTGTAGTGCGCTGGTCATGTAAAGCAACACCGTTTTACTGTCGTCGACCAACAAAATTGACTTCATAACGCTCCCTACTTGTGAAGCAACACCTAACGAAGTATGGCGTTAGTGGATTGCTCGTCTTTAAATCGACTGTAATCTTCTGATAAAAGTTGGTGTTGATAACGGGTGTAAGACAGTGCCTCGTTTGAAATGACGATCTGATTTTCTTTCTCTATCAACTGCCCACGCAATGACTCGATTTGTTGGTGTTGCTGGCTGTGGCTCATGTACATCGCAATCAGTCCACAGACGGATGCCACGAGCAAAGCAAACAACATGGTGTTGATGGGTTTATTCTGAACACTCATAACCTCTCCTTGTCGTTTGGTGTCCTTCGTTTCTTGGTGAAGTCCAATGATGAATAGAACGTCTACAGACTAAGAACTCGTCGTTCCAAAACGCCGTGAAAGCCAATTGAGGTTGTTGCACTAATAAAATTAATTATAGATTAATGAGGAGAAAAGAAGAGAAAACCTGCTGAAATTGAAGATCTTTGCCGATAAAGGAAAGAAAGCAGCAAACCCAATTCGAGATTGCTGCTTTGGAAATATTAACTTTGGAACGCCTCGCGCACAGAAACTTGCTCAAACCAACGTGCGATATTAGGGTAAGTTTTGAAGACTTCGATGTTCAAGCCATTCACGGCAAACCCAACAAAAATGTAGCCGGTAATATCCACTATGGTGAAGTTATCAGAGGCTATATGTTCACTCTCTGACAGACGCTTTTCCAAAATAGGTAAGAATTCTAGAACGCGAGATTTTGACTCATCACCCCACGCCGCTACGCAATTTTCACGGTCTTGGTAAATTGCCGTGATGTTGCGGAACGCTTGAAATGCCGTGTACAAACCTTGGAATTCAACAACGCGATGCCACATTTCTACTTGTGCTCGTTCGAGTTGATTGGTGCCAAACAGCGACAAGTCATTTTCAAACGCTTCATCGAGGTAGCGACAAATTGCCACGCTCTCACAGATTGTGGTGCCATCTTCTAGTTCTAGCAGTGGCACTTTGCCGTTGACACTCTTTGTTTTAAACACATCAGTCAGGTTGTCACCTTCACGAACATTCAGCGCAACTCGCTCAACCTCGCCACCGATTTCCTTTAGAAAAATGCTAACTCGCTTACAACTTGGAGTCATTGCGGTTTCATAGAGCTTCATTTCACATCCTTTTATCTTTTTCTAACCGATTGGTTAGGATATACTGTAGCCAGTTTATAAACGATCAGTCAAGAACTTCACTATCAAAATTCTTCAAACAGTTGTGGGCCTATTTACCGCGAGAGGAATTTTGATGCCGTTTGTGGGTTCGCATGAAATTGGGGTTGAGTGTTTTCACCATTTTGGTTCAGTTCGAACACCGAAGGTTCTCTGTTCCATCCCTCCAAGCAATAAAATCTTTAAGAAATGGGCCCAGGCAGGTAATTTATGGCAAGAAAAGCTAACTTCGACCGAGACGAAAAGCTCCTTGTGGCGATGGATGTGTTTTGGCGCAAAGGATTTGCGAATACGTCTATCTCGGATTTAACCGATGAACTTAGCATCAACCGCTTCAGTCTTTACAACACCTACGGTGACAAGCAGCAGTTGTACTACGCAGCACTCGATACCTATTTGAAAAAGGTCTCGCTACCCTCACTGAATAACTTAGAGAAAGATAACGCGTCATTGCCAGAGCTTGAATCATTCCTAAAATCTTTTGCTGAGTTACAGCGTAAACGCAACTGTGGTTGTTTCATTCAAAACGCACTGATTGAGCACGCAGGTGAAGATGATGATGTGTTGCGTAAAGGTCACTTCTTGTTTGATCACCTCATCGGTATCATTACTGACACTCTCACCAACGCACAGAAAGAAACCTTGGTTCCTAAAACGCTTAAGCCCGATGAACTTGCACGATTTGTTCTTAATCACATGCAAGGCATGCGTGTGTTGGGTAAAGCAAAGCGTTATGCAGACTTGGATACAGCGCTTTCTTGCTTGCTGGTCTTGATTAGGAAGTAATATGTCGATTGAAGTGATAGCAGTACGCCTTACCAAAGGCTTGGATTTGAAGCAGAGCCTAGCGAAATTGGTCAAGGAACACGGCATCAAAGCAGGCTCGATTGCCTCTTGTGTCGGTTGTGTCTCTGACCTCAAGCTTCGTCTTGCGGGCGCAGAAAGCGCGTTAACGAGACAAGAGCCATTTGAGATTGTGTCTTTGATGGGGACATTAACGCCAGAACATCAGCACGTACATATTTCGGTTTCTGATCATGAAGGACGTGTTTGGGGTGGGCATTTAATGGAAGGCACGGTTATTGATACCACAGCAGAGTTGATCATCCACTCCTACTCAGACCTTGAGTTTACAAGAGCCAAGGACGAAACCACTGGTTATACTGAGCTCGAAGTCTATTCCATAAACAACCAATAAACAAAAAGCTCCAAAGCCATACTCTTGTGGTCTCTGGAGCTTTATTCGTTATTTATAACTCGTGATAAGAAATCTAGCTAGACTCGAGGTTTTATTCTTCGACTAAATAACAGACTTCATCACCGTCGATAGTGACTTGCCATGTTTTTAGGCTGTGAGCTTCATCTTCCAAACATCGCCCTGTCTTCAAGCTGAAGTGTTGTTTGTACAGAGGCGACGCAACACAAATCTCACCATCAATATCACCGACGATCCCTCGGCTCATCACATAAGCGTTGCCTATCGGGTCCCAATCTTGAACTGCATAAACGCCGCTATCTGGAATGTAGAACAACGCGACATGCTCGCCTTCAATCAACACTGTGGCTCCAATGAACGGCATAAGGTCACCGAGCTGACACAGTTTCACTTTAATTAATGCCGCCATTTACACCTCCTGTTTCACTGGAATACGTTGACCACGCACACGTTGATACGGCAATACTTTACTGCCCGACGTGCTGTTCAAGAAAGGGCGGAAGCGTTGCAGTTTCTGCGGGTTGTCCAACGTACTCTTCCATTCACATTGATAGGCATCTACGACTCGCGCCATTTGCTCGTCCAAAGAGTCACAAAGGTTAAGAGAATCATCCAAAATCACTTGTTTGAGGTAGTCTAAGCCCCCTTCCATGTTCTCCATCCACACAGACGTGCGCTGCAAGCGGTCTGCTGTGCTCACGTAGAACATCAATACTCGGTCGATCATGGTGATCAATTCTTGTTTGGATAAGTCGGATACAAACAAGTCAGCGTGTCGTGGCCGCATACCCCCATTACCACACACGTATAGGTTCCAGCCGTTTTCAGTGGCGATCACTCCAATGTCTTTACTTTGCGCTTCTGCACACTCACGAGTACAACCCGATACGGCAAACTTAAGCTTATGGGGCGCTCGCAATCCTTTGTAGCGATTCTCAAGCTCAATGGCTAAACCGACCGAATCATCGACACCATAACGACACCAAGTAGAGCCAACACAAGATTTCACGGTGCGTACCGATTTGCCGTAGGCATGCCCGGTCTCAAAACCTGCATCAATTAAGGTTTGCCAGATTTCCGGAAGTTGCTCTAACTGAGCACCAAATAAATCCACACGCTGACCGCCAGTGATCTTGGTATATAAGTCATATTGTTGCGCGACTTCGCCAAGTACAATCAGCTTGTCTGGAGTAATCTCACCGCCCGGTACACGAGGCACAATCGAGTAAGAGCCATCTTTTTGTAGGTTTGCCATAAAGGCATCGTTAGAATCTTGTAGAGACTGATGCTGTGGCTCCATGATGTGTTCATTCCACAAAGAAGCAAACACAGATGCCGCTGTCGGCTTACAGATATCACACCCATGCCCTTTGCCATGCAGTGCAATTAAGGTGTCGAAGCCTTTGATTTGTTCCACTTGGCAAATATGGAACATCTCTTGGCGACTAAGCTCAAAGTGCTCACAAAGGTGGTTGTTAACCTCTACCCCCATGGCTGCCAGTTGAGTATCCAATACCGACTTCACCATATTGCTACAACCACCACAGCCAGTACCGGCTTTGGTGTTGGCTTTAAGGTCCGTCAGGTTGGTAGTGCCAGCTTGAATCTCGGCAACTAAGTCGCCTTTTGTGACGTTGTGACAAGAACAGATGATGGCGCTGTCTGGCATCTCTCCGTCCAGCATTCCTGTATCAAACAGCAGGTTCGCTGCGTGGTCTGGCAGAACCGTTTTGTTCAAATAACACTGCAAAAGCGCATCGTAGTCACTGTTGTCACCAACGAGAATCGCACCAAGCAATTGGGTACCACTCGCATCTACCACCAGCTTTTTGTAGATGCCTGCGACCGCATCTTGCAACACCATTTCTTGAGCGCCTTCGGTTTGCATTTGTGCATCGCCGATAGACGCCACATCCACCCCAAGCAGCTTGAGTTTAGTGCTCATGTCTGCACCTTTAAAACCTTCGCTCGGCATCCCAGTCAAGACATCGGCGGTGGTTCTCGCCATGGTGTAACCGGGGGCGACCAAACCAAAGATCTTCTGCTCCCAAAGGGCACATTCGCCAATCGCGTATATGTTCTCATCGCTGGTTTGGCATTGGTTATTAATCACAATGCCGCCTCGCTCGCCTACTTCTAGCTCAGCCAACCTTGCCAACTCATCTTGAGGGCGGATCCCTGCGGAGAAGACAATCACATCCACTTCGAGAGGATCTTTGTCTTTAAACACCATGCGATGCTTAGCCGTTTCACCATCGCAGATTCGTTCCGTACCCGTTGAGGTATGAACGGTTAGCCCTAGCGCTTCAATCTTCTCTTTTAGCACTAAGCCAGCACCATCATCTAACTGCACGGGCATCAGGCGAGGAGCAAATTCAATGACATGAGTTTCTAGCCCTAATAGTTTGAGTGCATTTGCAGCTTCTAAACCCAACAAGCCACCGCCAATCACTGCGCCCGTTCTTGCGCCCGTTCTTGCGCCTTCACATGCCTTTTTGATTTGTGAAAGGTCATCAAGCGTGCGGTAGACAAACACGTTGTCGCGGTCTTTACCTTCAATTGGTGGCACAAATGGGTAAGAACCGGTAGCGAGCACGAGTTGGTCGTAACCCAGCACATCTTCACCATCAAGCAGAATACGCTTTTGCTCTCTGTCGATGCCCGTTACTTGGCTGCCAAGTACTAGTTGGATGCCATGCATGTCGTACCATTCTTGGTTACTCAGCATCAAATCATCATGAGACTTACCCGCAAATAAAGAAGAGAGTTGTACACGGTCATACGCGATAAAACGCTCTGCACCAATCACGGTAATTCTGTGCTCCATATGCGCGTTTTTCTGCACTAATTGCTCGACGAGATGCTGCCCGACCATACCGTTACCTACCACAACGATGTGGCTCAATGCGTTCTTTACTGGGATCGTTAAAGGACTGTTCATCGCTGCCTCCTTATGCCGTTTGCGCTGCGGTTTTGGGTTTGTCTTCTTTCGAAGCCGGAATCTCGACTTTGGATTGCTTCTCGTAAAGGAACTTCAGCACCGCTTGTCGACACTTCTGATACTGCGCATCATCCGCCAGTGCTACACGCTCACGAGGGCGCGGTAGATTCACTTCTAACACTTCACCAATGGTTGCAGCCGGTCCGTTGGTCATCATCACGATTTTGTCGGATAGCAGCACCGCTTCATCCACGTCATGGGTAATCATGATGACGGTGTTGTTTAGCTCGGCTTGGATCTTCATCAGTGCATCCTGCAAATGCGCACGTGTTAACGCATCCAACGCACCAAATGGTTCATCCATCAATAAAACCTTTGGTTGAAGTGCCAGTGCTCTCGCAATGCCGACTCGCTGCTTCATACCACCCGAGATTTCATCCGGCTTTTTGTGCGCAGCATGCTGCATTTGAATCAGCTCCAAATAGTGATTCACTTGCTCCTGAATCCACGCTTTGCCCTTTTTGCCGGCGATTTGTTTTACTGCGAGTTCAACGTTTTGATACACGGTTAACCAAGGTAATAATGAATGGTTTTGGAACACCACTGCGCGGTCTGGTCCCGGTCCAGCTACTTCTCGTCCATCGACGATCACACCGCCGTCTGTTGGCATGTGCAGACCCGCAACTAAGTTCAATACCGTTGATTTTCCGCAACCAGAGTGGCCAATCAGCGACACAAACTCGCCTTTATTGATTTGTAAATCGACGTTCTTTAACGCGATGAACTCACCATCTGGCGTTGGGAATCGCATCCCTAAACGCGTTAGATCTAATAATGCCTTTTCCATGATCTTTTCCCTTATCTCAACGCTTGTTGTTTATTCCAAGACAACCACTTTTGAAGTTGCAGCATGCCTCTATCGAGCATCAAACCAATAAAGCCGATAGTGATGACCGCCACCATGATGCGACCCAATGACGCTGAGCTGCCGTTTTGGAACTCATCCCAAACGAACTTGCCTAACCCAGGGTTCTGCGCGAGCATTTCTGCCGCAATCAATACCATCCAAGCGATACCTAAAGAGAGACGTAAACCAGTGAAAATCATTGGAATGGCAGAAGGTAAAACGATGGTGCGAATGTGCTGCCACCACGAAAGTTGAAGCACTTTACTCACGTTAACTAAGTCTTTATCAACGCTCGTTACACCCACAGCGGTATTAATCAGCGTCGGCCATAAGCTACACAGCGCCACTGTGATCAGAGAGTTAATGAACGACTTCGCAAACATCGGGTCATCACTCACATAAGTGGCACTTACAACCATGGTAACGATGGGTAGCCAAGCTAAAGGTGATACGGGCTTGAGCAGTTGAATGATTGGGTTGAACGCTTGATACAGCCCTTGATTAAGACCAAGCACGATGCCAAGTGGAATCGCGATAACCGTCGCCAGCAGAAAGCCCGCTGTCACAGTTACTAAGCTCGTCACGATTTGATCAAAGAACGTCGGCTTACCTGTGTAAGGACGAATCTTCACTTCCGCATCTGGATTTTTGGCTAATTTTGCAGCATTGCGCTTTTCCTGACGCTCGATAAACGCTTGTTCCTTTTCTCGCTCTTGCCAATGGTCATCGACAAGGTTGCTGAACTGCTGAAAAGTCTGCACCGGTCCCGGCAGCGTACCTAATGAGGTTTGCACTTCTCTCGCCGCTAAGTGCCACATTGCCAAAAAGATCATCAAACCAATGACGGGCAAAAGCACCAGCCGACTTCGGTTCACTACCTGCTTAGCAGGAAAAAGGGAAATGACATTACTAGACATACTCACTCCTAAGAAATTTACATCCTTGTTGCCACAAACGAGTCCCCTCGCCTGTGGCGTTTATCGTTATGATTAAACTTTGTCTTTTCCTTTAAGCCCGATAGAGAACTTTTCTAGATATTTGTTTGGCTCACGACCGTCATAAACGATGTTGTCAATAAAGTGTGTTTGTGGCGCACGAAAACCATCTTCAGCACTGAAATCTGGGAAGTCTTTTTTGTTCAACACACCATCTTCAATTAGCGCTTGAGCTGCTTGCTGGTAGATATCAGGACGGTAAACCTCTTTTGCCACATCCATGTACCAATCATCGGATTTCTCGCTTGAGATTTGTCCCCAACGGCGCATTTGAGTCAGATACCAAATCGCATCGCTGTAATACGGATAAGTGGCGTTATGACGGAAGAACACGTTGAAGTCTGGCACGTCTCGTTTGTCGCCTTTCTCGTATTCAAATGTGCCGGTCATTGAGTTGGCGATAACTTCGGCATCGGCTCCAACGTACTCGCTTTTTGATAGCATCTTCACCGCTTCTTGACGGTTAGCGTTGTCGTTTTCATCCAACCAATGTGCAGCTCGAATCAAGGCTTTCACTACGCGAATGTGCGTGTTTGGATACTTCTCAGCCCAAGCTTTGGAAACACCAAACACTTTCTCTGGGTTGTTCTTCCAGATCTCGTAATCGGTCACTACTGGCGTACCAATGCCTTTGAACACGGCTTGCTGGTTCCAAGGTTCGCCTACGCAGTACCCTTTGATCGTGCCCGCTTCCATTGTGGCTGGCATTTGTGGTGGCGGTGTAACACTCAAAAGAACGTCAGCATCCAATTGGCCACTGTTATCGCCTGAGTCTGGTGCGTAAAAACCTGGATGAATCCCACCTGCCGCTAACCAGTATCGCAACTCATAGTTGTGCGTCGACACAGGGAACACCATACCCATGTTGAACGGTTTACCTTTATCCAGGTAGCTGTCGACCACAGGCTTCAGTGCATCCGCTTTGATTGGGTGAACAGGTTTGCCATCTGGCTGCTTTGGAATATATTGCTTCATCTGCTCCCAAGTATCATTGGAAACCGTGATTGCGTTACCATTCAAATCCATACTGAACGCAGTAATCACTTCTGCTTTTGTGCCGACACCAATCGTCGCGCCCAATGGCTGACCAGCAAGCATGTGCGCACCAGCAAGCTCACCATCGATGACTCGGTCTAATAGCACCTTCCAGTTTGCTTGCGCTTCTAAGGTGACATACAAGCCTTCATCTTCAAAAAAGCCTTTCTCATACGCGACCGCCAACGGTGCCATATCGGTCAATTTAATAAAACCAAACTTCAGGTCCTCAATTTCTGGCTCACCCAACTCTGCCTTTACGCTGACCGTGGTGAATACCGATAACGAAATTGCTGACACTTTCAGTATCGAACTCCATTTCATTGGTTTGCTCCCATAAAAAAAGCGCCACTACTCCGAAGAGCAGTAGCGCCGTTGCTAAGTCTCAAATTACCGCCGTTGATAATTGAGGTAAGCGATTCAACAATAAACCCGTTTCTATTAATCCAATTACTGTGCCAACTTATTTTTCACTGTAAATACAATAGATTAGTTGTTCATCCCTTTCTCAACTCCCCGTTATTGCTTATTGATAGTGCAACACGCACCACGTTAGAAAATGCACCCTAACCCCAAAGTGGTAGGGGCGCTAATCCAAAACCTCTAATGTTGTTATCAAATTCTTGGCAACTTGAGCGAGCGTTTGGCTCGATTGCATGGCGGAATTGCGAAGGGCTTTGTACGCCTGTTCTTCATCAACATTGTGCATTTTCATCAGTAACCCTTTGGCTTTTTCAATTAGCTTTCGCTCTTCGATTTTATTGGTCAGTGATTCAATTTCTGATTCCATACTCACGAATCTTGCTCGCACTAGAGTGGCATGTTCAATCCAAGGCTGTAGCGCAAAGTCAGAATCGTGCGGCATCAGAACATAATCCATTTTTTCTGATAAACGATTGATATCATTAGATGATAATTTCTTTAGCACGATAAGAAGTGGCGCTGATTTTCGGCGACAAAAATCAACGACTAGGCGCAGTTCTGCTGTCGGTTGCTGCCAACCAACAACCACTTTAGCCGTAGGTTCACGCTGCATTAGCGGTTCCAGTTGCGCTAATTGGCAACCTAAAATGTTATCGTAATCTTTGCTCAATAAACCGGACAACCTCGCCTGTTCAGGCAAGCTATCACAGCATACAATTATGGGGGTTTTCGATGTTATATGAGTCATGCACATTCCTTGTTTATATCTCACTCACTAAGAGATACATAACAAGGAATGTGCCAACTACAAATGAAAGGTATTTAACTAGAGGCGAGATGTTCTTTGAAAAAGCCTAAGGTACGTTCCCAAGCCAACGCTGCTTCTTCCGGAGCATAGCGCCCAGTAGAGTCGTTATGGAAACCATGGTTCACGTTCTCGTACATTAGCGCCTGATACTGAGCGTCGGTCGCAATGAGTTGTTGTTCGTACATTGGCCAAGTGTCGTTGACGCGTTTATCTAGCCCAGCAAAGTGCAACATTAGTGGCCCTTTGACTTGCTTCTGAATCTCTTGCGCAGCAGGTGTTCCATAAAAAGGCACGCCCGCATCCAGTTCTTCTGGCATTACCGCTGCAAGCATATTGACAATGTATCCACCGAAGCAGAATCCAACCGCTCCCAATTTACCGTTGCCACCCTCGTATTGCTTAAGGAAGTTAGCAGCTGCAATGAAATCTTGCTCTATCTTGGCTCTATCCATCTCTTTTTGCATAGCTCGCCCTTCGTCATCGTTCCCGGGGTAACCGCCAAGTGGGTATAGGGCATCGGGCGCGAAAGCAATAAAGCCATCTTTAGCAAGTCGCCTCGTCACATCTTTGATGTACGGATTTAATCCACGGTTCTCATGTATAACAAGTACCGTGGGCGATTTAAGAGTCTTTTTCTGCGGCATAACCAAATAACCACGCCCTTCTCCGTGCCCATTTGGAGACGGGAAAGTTTCGTAAGTCGCTTTGATTTCTGGATCATTAAAGGAAACTTGCTCGGCAAGCGCATAGTTCGGCGTTAAAGCATCGACGAGAGCTGTCATGCTAAAACCTAATACAGCAAGGCCGCCAAGCCTGTTTAGAAACTCTCGACGTGAGATCTTCCCATGCGCGTATTCATCGTACCAATCAAAGGCCTCTTGCGGGATCGGGTGAGAAGCTTTTTCACTTGGAGTGGTATGCTTTAGAACCATTATCCTTGTCCTCTATTTCTTACCATAAACGGATTTCCGAAGTCTCAATAGCAGACCTTAATTGGGACGCGATTGAGAGCTAGAACTGTAGTTCACCACTTTGATATGGAACAAAGTAGCGAGACATATCACTGGTGAGCTTAGATCTGTGGATCATCTTCATACAATAGATAATGGATGCAGATTCAACAACTTTGCACTGTTGGTTTTACATGTTTTTACACTTTGGCTTTACTTATTTGAGCAGTAAACCTGCCAATAAGAGAACGCACACTCAAAGGCTTTTTCTCTGTCGTGCATTTGAGCAAACAAGACCACGGTCATAGTCGCAAGCACTGTATTCACCATTTGATTTAGGTCTTCTTCTGCAGTGCCAAATGGGCAATGTGTTGGCATTGGAACCTCTGACAACATTTGCTCGGTCCAGTAATGCGACGTCACACCACTGGTTTGGCTTAACCACACCGTTTGACTCACTTTCGGGTTGTATTCAGACTCGCCCGATTGCCCCTTGAATGAGACGACAGCGTGCGCGGTTTGACCAATTTCAAATTCCACTTCCGCATGAAGCTGCTGGAATCCTGGGTGAAAACTGCCCCTAATACCCACTGTTGCCTGTCCAGGATTAAGCGCACGCACCACGGTGTTGATTGGTGTTCTTAACCCATAGCGATTCTTCCAACCAATCATGGTTTCGGCTCGCGGAGCAAACGCGCTAAGAGGTAGATAAATGATATTCTGCGTTTCGAGAACGCGCTTTGCTTCTTCTGCTGAGTCTGCTTTAGTGATACCAAATGTCTCTAAGTAATCTTCAGCATGTAAGCGGCCAGATTGACGGTCATGATAACCGTGCATCAAAATCTTGTGACCATTGTCGGCAAGAATCTTTGCAGCAAGTAAGTGCCAAGGTTGGCCTGCGGCCTCTCGTTTACCTGCGTAACACGGCCAGTCAATGTCTGCACCGATAGCAGGCATACGCGATTGGAATGCTTTTACAAAGCCTGCGATTTCTTGTTGAGTCTCGTTCTGTACACGGATCAGCATCAGTAGCATCGCCATCTGATCATCTTCGCAGTCACCGTTTAGATACTCATCCATAACTCGAAAGGCTTGATCAAAGTTAAGTGGCTTTCTGCCACGTTCACCTCGACCGACTGTTCTGATACATTCCAAAATGCTGCTCATATTCCCTCGTATTCCGTCACTGTCTGTACGGTTTCTATTAGTTGTTCACGCAGTTTGACAACTTCTCCCATCACAATCAATGCTGGGCTGACTCCTTTGAGTGTAATCGATAAATCATTGAGCTGATTGAGTCTTGCTACGTGAACTTGCTGTTCAGGACTACAGCCGTGAGTAATGATCGCAACAGGGAAATCAGACTCTAATCCAGAACCAAGCAAACCCGCTTGTATCGCTTTAGCCTTTTCCAAACCCATGTAAAATACCAGCGTCTGACCGCTTTGCATCAGTTGGCTCCAAGCCTCAAATGCACCTTTCACAACTTGCCCCGTCACAAAGGTAACGCTACGAGCAACGCCACGATGAGTAAGCGGGATCAAGCTACTTGCCGAACAACCGATGGCAGCAGTAATACCGGGGATGACTTCATAAGCGATAGAGTGTTTGACGAGCGCTAACGCCTCTTCACCTCCACGGCCAAATACGAAAGGATCTCCCCCTTTTAAGCGTACAACTCGCTTTCCTTGCCGGGCGAGCGATACCATCAAATCACAGATTTCTTCCTGACCAATACTAGGTTGTCCGCATCGTTTACCCACGTAAATCCAATCGGCTTGTGGCGAAGCCAACTCCAAAATATCTTTGTTAACCAAACGGTCGTACAGAAGAACCTCTGCCGACATAATCGCTTTCACTGCCTTCACCGTTAACAAGTCTGGATCGTGCGGCCCTGCTCCGACAATCGAGACAAAACCTTTGTGGTTCGCATCTAGATCTACGGATTGGTCTTCTAAAAGCTTGTTCAGTTTGCTTGCTTGGTCATGCTTAGAAAAGCGAGACGAGCGTTCTTGATTCTGGTCCGCTTGTCCTTTCTTAAACCAAGACTTTTGATAAGGCGCTTCCATGTGCTTATCCTCTTTGTGACTTACTTTATTTGAATCGCCAGACTCTGTTGGTTCGCTTGCTGTTTGCCCTTTTGATGCTGATGGCTGTCGACCATTTGTTTGATTTGAGAAACGCACGAGCCACAGTTAGTACCGCATTTGAGTTTGTTTTGAAGCTGGGTCAGTGAAGTACAGTCTTGTTTCTCCATAGCATCATGTATTTGTTTATCAGTAACACGGAAACAACTACAAACCAGTTTGGCACTGCTTTGCGATTGAGTGATGGTAAGCAGTTGCGATAGCTCCATCGGTTTGCCAATCAAGCCGATAAAGTTGGTGTAGTCGGTTTGAATCGGTTCACTAGACACCACCAAAACAGAACGAATGATACGAACGTCTCCAACAAGGTCGTAATCCACCGCTAGCCAACCTTGGGCAATATCTATCGTAATCCTGCGGCTCTTTTCTGTTCGACAAAAACTCTGCTTCTTTGGTCGTTTGTCGTGTGCAAAGCGCCAGATGCCCAGATTACTTTCTGCTTGAAATGCGCTGTAGAGAAACTTGCCGGAATCAAACTGTGTACCAATGAACACACCGTAGGTTTTTACCGCTGCGTCTTGCACTTCAACATAAGATGACTTAAACGCAGGTTGCCCAGAAATAGGGTCTTTTGCACTGTTTACTATCGCGTTAACACTGCTTTCACCGCCATATCGACCCGCCCAGTGCATTGACATAAACAGCTCCTGAAAACCCAAACCTTCATCAATGGCAACTTTGGCATAAATACCGGTGTTTGAAGCAGGCTGAAACAGCTTGGTGAGCTGTCCTGCTTTTAAGCGATTTTGGGTGGCGGAGAGTGTGTTCATGTAGACCGTTGGTTCTAACTCAGACGCGGCAAGGTGGGCGATATGCCCTGTGCGCGTCATGGTATGCCATTGGTCGCGTTGCCTGCCCGTATTGAGCCACCAACCTTTTGTTCTTTCTAAACGCATCGGAGATTCACTGGTCACGACAAAACGCGCTTTACCATCTGGGTGCGAATAGACGCCATCAGCAAAAGGACGTTCTCCTCCCCATTGTGTCGGCACCCATTCTTCGTATTCTTGCTCGGTTAAGTTCGCGTGTTGAGACAGGTCGAGCTTCAATAGCGAATCTGCATTCATGCCTGTCATCGCCGCATATTCCCTAAAGACCGCCCGCTCAGAAGTAAACGCAAAGCCATTTTGTGTCTTTTCCAATGCACACAGAGCTTGTCCGACTTGGCTTATCGCCCACCAATCTGATTTTGCTTCACCGGGAGGCGTTTGAAACTGACGCTGCCTAGAAAGTCGACGCTCAGAGTTGGTTACCATGCCTTGTTTCTCCCCCCAGCCAGCGGCGGGCAGCAACAGGTCCGCGTAATGCGCTACATCCGAATCCGCTGTGATATCAGAAACAATCACAAACGGACAAATCTCTAGTGCACGTTTTACCAATTGGTTATCTGGCAAAGAGACAACGGGATTGGTTGCCATGATCCACAGAACTTTAATCTCACCACGTTCTACCGCCTCAAACAGTTCAACGGCTTTTAATCCGGGCTGAGTGGCAATTTCTGGTGAATCCCAGAACGCTTGCACTTGCTTGATAGACTCTGCGTCAAAAGAACGATGAACCGCTAATTGGTTTGCCAATCCACCGACTTCTCGCCCGCCCATCGCATTCGGCTGACCTGTAATAGAAAACGGCCCACAACCTGACTTGGCAATTTTACCTGATGCCAAATGTGCATTAATAATGGCATTGCCTTTATCGACACCATTTTCGGCTTGGTTAACCCCTTGGCAAAACAACGTGATTGCGGTTGGGCTTTGCGCAAACCATTGGAAGAATGTAGTCAGCTTTTCTTCTGAAATACCAAAGGAAGACGATAGATTAGTGACATCGTAACGCAAGCCAGAAACTTCTTCTGCAAGCGCATCAAACCCATCGGTATAGGAGTTTATGTATTGAGAATCAATGCATTGCTGCTCAATAAGAAACTTAAGCAGCCCATTAAAAAGTGATACATCCCCATCGTTTTTAATCGGTAGATGCAAATCGGCTTGCTGTGCGGTGACCGTTTCACGAGGGTCAATGACCACCAGTTTGAGATTAGGATTGTTTTCTCTCGCTTGTTGAATACGTCGAAATAAAACAGGGTGCGTCCAAGCGGTATTAGCACCGCAAATGATCAATAGCTCAGTCTTATCAATATCGTCGTAATTGACGGGAACGACATCTTCACCAAATGCTCGTATATGAGCCGCAACCGCCGAAGACATACACAAACGCGAGTTAGTATCGATGTTTGCGCTGCCAACATAGCCTTTCATGAGTTTGTTGGCGACGTAATAGTCTTCCGTCAACAACTGACCAGAAACATACATAGCGACAGAATCTGGTCCAAACTCCGCTTTTGCTTGATGGATCTTTTCAGCAATCAGATCCGTAGCTTGTTGCCATTGCACTTCCTTACCCTGGGATCGATCCTGGCTTACAAGTTTTGGATACAACAAGCGCGAAGGCATATTCAAACTCTCTGCCAACGCGACGCCCTTTACGCACAGTGACCCCGCATTCGCAGGATGACACGCATCCCCAACGATTCCTTTCGCATTGACCTCGACACCACATCCAACACCACAATAGGGACAAGTGGTTTTCTTGCATCCTTGCGACATTACGCCCCCTGATTCTTTTCTTTGAATGGCGAGCTACAAGCGAAAAAAAACCTCTCCCGAAACGAGAGAGGCTGCATTGCCTATAAAAGCTCAAAAAGTAATACCCTATCCGCTTTACCGCCTGCTAAGGGAAAGCGACGCATCGAGTTAACGATGAACACTATCTGGATTGCAAACGCAATGCCAAAAATAAATACAACTACTTTTCAATTACTTAAGCCAACATTGCTGATCGTTTATTTTTAACCTTGCACAAATTAGGTGCGCGGTTGAATCACTGATGTGCAGAATTAACGTGTCAATTGCATGACTAAGCGAGCCTCACCATCACCAAAATAGTTAGCCTCTTCTTTTACAACTTCAAAACCAAGCGAGCGATATAACCTACAAGCTGGTGCATTATTTGGGTCGACGGTGAGTTTGACCAAATCACTGACATTCACTTGATTAAGCACCTGCTCTACAAGTAAACGTGCGATGCCTTTGCCGCGGTATTCGCTACCAACCGCTAATGACAATATCCAATGAGTCTTGGCCTCATCGCTCTGCGCCATCAAAACATAACCCGCAATTTGGTCATCTTCCTTAGCAATCAATAAACCATTTTGCCAACAATCAAAGGCCTGTCTAAAAAAGAAACCTGGATAAGCATGATGACCAAACAAGTCATTTTCTAATTGATAAAGTGCGACTAAATCTTGTTTTTCTACTGCGATAATTTTCACGACAACTCACTCCCTTGGGGCACATCAAGTGATATATAGATAGAGCCTAAATTTGGTAAAGCCTAATAGATTCTATTGCTTTACACACCTTAGGCAAAGCCTGATTTTACCAAGGTAATACCATATTCATGAGTCTTCTTTCATATTAACAGAACGTCGTACCAGTTTTTATTTGATTGTTGGTTGTTTTTTGTAGAATAATCGCGGTTCTTATATACAAAAATAATAAAAACGATAAGGGCGAACATCGCCCACCATGAGCAACTACGCTCATTTTGCTAGGCGAATCATTATAAAAGTGAAGATCTCACGTTTACGTCAGGGCTTCGATTAAGCTGTCAGAATTAGAGTTGAATAATGTCGATGTCTGAATTCGAGCAATCAACCCCTTTGCTCGATTATAAAAATAAAAAGTGGTGGCAGTTTTTAGGTATTCAAACCCTAATCTTTTGCGCAATACAAGTAAGCTATAGCCTCTCAAATTTTTACGTGATTGCACAAGATCGTGTTCACGTACTCTCTTTTACGGCCGCTTTCGTTGTAACAGTAACACTCCGATACAGTTGGCGCGTATTGCCAGCCATAATCACAGGATTGTTGTTTCACTATGGATGGTTTTCCAAACGTCCATGGGAAATGGCTTTGCTGTTTTCCGTGTTGCTACCTGCATTGCCCCTGCTGTTTTGTCACTTGTACCGCATAGCATTAAAACGCGTCGCCACTTATAACTTCACCTTAAAGCTTAGTTACTATGCAGTGTTTATCGGTATTCTCTATCCAGTTGCGAACACCATGCTATTAATGCTGATCAGCGCACTTTTGGGGAGTTCAACGAGTTTTTCTTTTGAGTTTATTGCCTATTCCGTCTTGAGTGCCATTTTGACACAAATGGTGCTTACACCACTTTTAAGCCTTGGCCTTAGCTATGTCCTTGATGGAGAAAATACACCGTATATTAAGCTCGACCGAGCAATGATGGCAGCCTATTCAAATCCGTTGCACTATCGATTTTGGCTGATGGTATGTGGGTTATTTTTGGTGGCAGGAATATCAGCACAAAACCCACTTACCCTAAATGCGCTTAGCTTGATGTTGCTGTGCCTAGTAGGCATGGGATTAGGAAAATTCGGCTTATTACGCCCAATGATGATTGGCGCAGCGACGTTACTGGTGTGTGTAGAAAATATCATTGACCGCCATAACCTTGGTTTCATTTCTCGTGAACAAGTGTATGCAATGCTATTGGTATTGTTTGCACTTACCACGCTGACTTTTATGCTGGTTGCGCATACGATCAAAAACTACGTGACGACACGCAATGCTATCCGTAAAGAGCGCATCGACAGCTTCACTGGGTTATATAATCTTGCTCAGTTAAAAGAAGATGTCGCCAAACAAGTCAATGCAACGCTTATCTACATCGATCTTGAGCCTACATTATCCAAACTGCATGGATTAGGCCACCAAGGTCGTGCACAGTTAATGAAGCAACTTAGCCAGTATCTCGCATCTAACACCGATCACTTAACACGTGCATACCTGCCTCCATTTGCCAGTGGCCTACTCTGCTTTGCTCCACGTTTGCCAAATATGGACACTGAATTAGCAACACTCATTGGGCTTTTAGATCGCTTTTACTTCTACTTCGACGACAGCGCAGTCAGCCTTGTAAAACGAACGATTCAGTGCGCTTCTGTCCAAGGCAATCGCAATCTCGACCCGATGATTTCCAAATTGTGCGAGCAACAAGGTGGTAATAATGCTTGTGTGAATTGGGTTACCCACAACCAACAAGAACATAAAACGCTTAACCAACTCAGTTTTATTCAGCAGTGCTTTCGGGAAAACAAGTTTGAGCTGTACTGTCAACCCTACCGTTCGTTGTCTGAAACCCCTCGAGCAGCCCACTTTGAAATCTTACTTCGCCTTAAACCACACCAAGGTAAGTTGATGTCACCAGCCGAGTTCTTCCCTTTAATTAATGAGTTCAGCCTAGAGCTTGAACTCGATGAATGGGTAATACAACACACGTTCATTACGCTTAGAGCGAGAATTAATGATTGGGGCTCAGTCGGTCGCTGTGCCATTAATTTAACCGCGAAAGCACTCAATTCGGATGGCTTTGCGGAACAGGTGAAAACCCAAGCACAGCAACAACGAATTCCAATGAATAAACTGTGCTTTGAGATCACCGAATCAGACGCTTTACGTAACGAGCCCATTGCCATTCAAAACCTAAAGCAGTTGCGAAAGGCCGGTAGTACTATTGCGCTTGATGACTTTGGTACTGGCTATGCAAGTTTTGACTATTTACGTCGATTACCATTGGATGTGCTAAAAGTGGACGGTTCGTTTGTAAAAAACATCATTGATAGTGAGAACGACAGGATTATTGTCCAAGCTATCAGCCAAGTTGCTAGTAGCATGAAGCTCACGACCGTTGCGGAGTTCGTCGAATCAGAAGCCCACATAAAAAACGCTTCAATCCTTAAATATCCAGTTTGCTCAAGGGTTTGGCGTTGCAAGGCCACAACCGCTTACCGAGTACCTTATAAAGTTATCGAACAAAGCTTAACCACAACATCTAAAACCAAAAAATCCTTATATTTCACGATATAATTTCAATTATCACCTACAAAAATAAAACTATATATCGCTTTTTTCAATTTTACATGGTTCGATAGTTTACACCTTTGCCTCTTCACTAGCATGATTCACCATCACCCCCATGTGATAACAATCACTAAAACAGTTAACATCCGCGCGATTATTATTTTTATAAAGGCGAGTTTTAAGTGAAAGAATCTCGATACACATTAAATTTTAGTGAATTAAACACAACAAACGCTTGGACTAAACATGATACCCATTGGGTACTAAGCCTGTTTGGTACCGCCGTGGGTGCGGGTATTTTATTCTTACCGATTAACTTAGGTATTGGCGGTTTTTGGCCACTTGTCGTCATGGCGGTACTCGCCTACCCTATGACTTATTTGGCACACCGTGGCCTAGCACGATTTGTGCTGTCATCAAAAGTGAAAAACGCAGATTTTACCGATGTGGTTGAAGAACACTTTGGCGCAAAAGCGGGACGCTCTATCTCTCTCTTGTACTTCCTTTCGATCTTCCCGATCCTGCTCATTTATGGTGTAGGAATTACCAACACCGTCGATAGTTTTATGGTGAACCAAGCGGGTATGGAGCCATTACCGCGTGCCCTACTGTCTGGCGTATTGGTGTTTAGCTTAATTGCTATCATGATGGCGGGTGAAAAAGTGATGCTACGTGCGTTTGCTATCATGGTTTACCCATTGGTTGCGATTCTAGCGTTTCTTTCATTTTATCTAATGCCAAACTGGAGCATGCCAGTGATGGATGCACCAGAAATGTCGTCTTTCGCAAGCACAATGTGGTTGGCGATTCCCGTGGTGATCTTCTCTTTCAGTCACGCAGCAGCAATTTCCACTTTTGCAAATGTTCAACGTCGTCATTATGATGATGCGGCCGATAATAAATCAGAGCTGATTCTGCGTCGTACAAGCGTCATGCTAATCGCATTCGTGTTGCTTTTTGTCTTCTCATGCGTACTTGCTCTTTCTCCAGAGCAACTGGCAGAGGCGAAATCGCAAAACGTATCAGTACTGTCTTACTTAGCGAATGCAACAGACAATCCATTCATTGCAACGCTTGGCCCACTTGTAGCATTTGTCGCGATTACCTCCTCTTTCCTTGGTCACTTCCTTGGTGCGCGTGAAAGCTTGAATGGTTTGATCACTAAGCATTCGGACATACCAAAACGACGTGTTGATCACATCAGTGTCGTGGTGCTATTTATCTCGATTTGGATTGCAGCCATTTTGAACCCAAGCATTCTTGGTATGATGGAAGCACTCTCTGGCCCAGTTATCGCGATGATCTTATTCATAATGCCAATGATGGCCGTATACAAAGTGAAGGCGTTACAGCAGTATCGTGGGAAAATATCGACGTACTTTGTCCTGATGACGGGGATTATTGCGGTAAGTGCGTTGGTTTTTAGCTTGTTGAGTTAAGAAAAGAGACGTGGCTTTTATTTTCAGGGGAATACCTTATTTTTTATTAAGGTAATTCCCTGAATTTTGCTATGGTTTTCTAGTTAGTATTGAAAGTAACTGCTCTCGTTAAATGAGAGTGAAAACGCCGGCCAGCATAAGAATAGATGCGATACAAGTTCTGCCGATGATACCGAAGTGGGAAGGTTGAATCATTTCATTGTGCATAGGCAATCTCCTTTTTAGTGAAAACAAGCCATTTTCTCTTGGCTTACTAACACTATGTCGAAAAAAGCATTTTTCCACAACTCATACTAAGATTAAATTTTTATTACAGTCATGTGAACTTTTAAGGAACGAACAATTTTTTAAGACTGAATTCTCGTCAAATGGTGTCTTTACTTTCAACCTATCAGCGAAAATTTCCCCCACCGATTCTCCTACCCTTCTTATATAAACAACCACTAACTGACTCTACCTTGACCCACTAAGGCAAAGCTGAACTTTTTAAACGTTTACTTCTTTCATATGCCTAGTTTTATTGACTCGGTGAAGAAAATATAAGCGGCACAAAACAACTAAATCTATGGGTAATCACGGTTAAGAGGTGATAAACTTATCCAGTGTTTCATTATAAGAGTCAGCTTTTCTATCAACCGTCTGATGCCTTTACCGTTAAAAACGCTACGATTCCTTTTTCCTATTGTATTTAGTGTGCTGTGTTCATTGCCCAGCTTTGCTGCTGACGTACCCAAAAAGGAAAGCTACCTAAAACAACATCTTGCTGCCGCAGATTATCCAATGCTGGAGTTTTACTTTGACTCCATTGGTAAACCCCGCTCAATTAAATCTAGCGATCTTTCGCTGCCACCTAGCGCCTCACCAGATTCTCAAGCGTTGTACTACTTCGCCCGTATCTATTTAGAACGTTATGAAGGTGTGCCTTTACCTAAACTCCCTAACCTTGTGGAGTTTGGTAAAAAGCACAAACTGCCTTGGGTTATTGCAGAAGCCAAGCTTAATCGAGCAGTAGAATTGGTCGAAGCTGACGAAGTATGGCAAGGAGAACTTCTATTGCATGAAGTGATCAACACAGCACGTGAAATCGGCTACGACTCCTTGCAGGGCCGTGCGTATCGCTGGCTTGGTAATGCTGAAGTACAACGCGCTCAAGTGCAAACAGGCCTAAGACACTATCGCACCGCTTACGATCTGCTTGAACACTCCGAATTTGAAATTCAAATCGCGATGACGCTCAACAATATCGCCTCTCTTTATATGGAACTATCCGATTGGAAACGCGCCAAAAGCTACTTGGATCAAGCGATCGAAGGGTACTTGAACAGCGATAAGCACTACGACAATAGTTTGTTCCTTGCGATTATGTACGCGAACATGAGCGTGATTTATTTTGGGATGGAAGAATATCTCGAGTCTGAACACTATTTTGAACAAGCCGCTAAACTGTCGATGGAAACAGGCTCGATAAGAATCAAACACAATTCGGTATCCAACCTATCCCAGCTTTTAAGTACCCTTGGCAAGATAGATGAGTCTTTAGAGTTAGCAGAAGCCTGCTTAGCCCTGCCAAACCCTCAAAATCTAAAGACTATTAAAGCGGCTTGTTATGAGGCGTATGCCGAGGCCTACCTCGCAAACAACCAATTTGATCAAGCGATATTGAACGCGAAGATGGCACTCGATAGCTTGAATGAATCGGCTAGCGCAGAAACCAAACAAAAAATGGATCTTCTGCTTGTCATGGTTCGAGCAAACCAAGAGCTGAAGAAATTTGAAGCAGCGTTTGATTACTTGGGGCAGTTGCGTAGTTTGGAACGTAATTTTTCTAGCCATGTCCACGGTGAGGAGATGATCAATATCAAGCTCGACCTTGAGGCGAAGTTGGCGCAAAAAGAGCTTACCCTGCTTGAAGCGAAGAATGCCTTGCAAGCGTCTGAGCTTGAATCACAGCGTTACCGTGAAATCTTCTATTTCTGTGTGGTCGCAGCGATCGGTTTTTGGTTATTCCGCTACATCCGCCAGATGAATAAGATCAACGAAGAGTTGACACAACAAAACACAACCGACCCGCTAACTAAAGTTCATAACCGCCGCTATCTTCCGAGTTGGTTGGAAAATATGGCACGTCGTAATCCAAATAGAAAGTTTGCTTTGGCGGTCATCGATATCGACCATTTCAAATCGTTCAATGATCAATACGGGCACGATTTGGGCGATAAAATGCTGATACACGTTGCCACAATCTTGAACGAGGCAACTCGCTCTGGCGACCTTTTGGTTCGTTGGGGTGGTGAGGAGTTTGTCCTTCTATTTGAAATTGGTCACGCGAATGATTGCGCAAAAACGTTGGAACGTTTGAGACTTGCAGTTGAAAACGACAAGCTAGAGGTTGACTCACAATCGCTAAACGCCACAATCTCTCTCGGCGCGGTCAACGAGTTAAGCGCTCAATCGATCAAACAAGAGTGGGATAAGTGGTTCTTTGCCGCGGACCAAGCTCTTTACGATGCCAAACAAGCTGGACGTAACCAGCACAAAATTCACTCGACGTCATAGAAAAGCACAATGAAAAAAACATGGATTCTTGCTGCATTTGCCCCTTTCTTTTTGGCCGCTTGCAGTAACCAACAAGCCTCACAACTCGGAATGAGAAGCAGCAGTGTTAATGTGTATGCTCAGCAAATGAGTAACATGCAGTTATGTGAAACGCTCTATTACAATCGCGCTACAAATCAAACTCGCGTGGCGATTGGTGCTGAGTTCAACCGCCGTGGTTTGAACAAAAAATGGTGCGATCAAGAATTCAATAAATTTTATGTTGAAAAGGTCGTTGACGGTCTGCTGTCTCGTAAAGAACAAGCCCCTACAGAACCTGAGGCAACCATACAACCTGCCATATAAATCACCCCATTCCATAAAAAGCAGGAAATTACTCTGATTTTCCTGCTTTTTATACTCGCTATCTTTCATTCAGATATCCAGAATCCTAAGTGACTTCAAGTAGTTAACATCAAGATACTGTCGTGCGTCGAAAAATGAAAGTAAATGAGATGTAAACAGTTTTCGTCTCCATAGTTAACCGCTAGCTTTGTTTAGACCTGTTTAAAGGAGTATCGAACAGGGACAAAAATTCCAAACAAAGACATGAGGTCACAAATGGAAACACGCATTAATCGCCTATTCGCCGCGATGTTGGCAGTAGGTATTTCTCCTGCCGTCTCGGCATACGATCCGCTCTATTCAGAGCAATGGCACCTCAACAACACAGGCCAAACTGCATTCGCAGCCAACCCTGCGGTTGCGGGTAACGATCTAAACACCAAACTGACACAAGCAATGGGTATTGCAGGTGTCGGTGTGAAAGTTGCCGTTATCGACTCTGGTGTTCAAATCGATCACCCAGACCTTGCAGGTAACGTAGTCACAGGCAGCAGAAACTTTGTTGAAGACTCTTCATTCCCAGCCGACTACCCAGTCGATGCAAATGGTCACGGTACTGCCGTTGCCGGTTTGATCAGTGCGGTCGGTAATAACGGTGAAGGCGTTCGCGGTGTCGCTTCTCGCTCTTCTTTGATGGGCTTTAACTGGCTCGCTAACCAAACGCTTGAAGGTTGGTTAATCTCTCACGGTGCAGATGCTTCCACCAGCGACGTGCGCGTATTCAACCAGAGTTATGGCTTTAGCCCACTTACCCCTATTCCATTCGACGAGAACGATCCTCAGTTCAAACTCGAAATAGATGTCATGAAAGATGTGAGTGAAAGTAACGCATGGGGCCGTGGAGCGGTCTTCGTTAAGTCTGCTGGTAACGGTTATCGTTACTTCAATACTGGCCGATTCTTTGTGCTTCCAGGCGATTTCTTCGCTGGCGGTGGTAACAAAGGCTTACCAATGCACAACTCACAGCAGTCTTATGACAACGCAAGTTACTACAACCTAGTCACCAGTGCATTACGTGCCGATGGTACACGTGCAAGTTACTCGTCTGTAGGTACAAACGTTTGGGTTGCTGCGCCAGCGGGTGAATACGGTCAAGACTTTCCAGCAATGGTAACAACGGACTTAATGGGCTGTGAAGAAGGTCAAAACACCAGCGCAGATTTGGGTATTAATGGCTTGCATGGCGGTACAGAGCAAGATCCAAACTGTAACTACACCAGTACGATGAATGGTACGTCTTCTGCTGCGCCAAACACCTCTGGTGCGATTGCAGCAATCATGTCGACCAACCACGCGTTATCGGCTCGTGATGTTCGTGCTCTTCTTGCAGAAACAGCAAGTGTCACAGACAAAGATCACCCAGGTGTTGCACTTGAATTTGTCAACAACCAAGGTGAAGTTGTCAGTTATGAAGCTATTTCACCATGGCAGAAAAACGCAGCGGGCGTTGATTTCCATTCCTTCTATGGTTTTGGTGCCGTTAACCTAGATGAAGCAATGAAGCGTGCACGTATGACAAACAACGTTCTACCTGCACAGGTAATTACACCATGGGCAAACAATGCAACTAAAGTGAGCGTTCCAGATGCAAGCTTAACGGGCGGCTCTTCTGCTATCGCTATCACTGAAGACGTAACGGTTGAGTCTGTTCAAGTGAAACTCACGCTAGAACACTCACGCCTACCAGATTTGGCAATTGAACTAATTTCTCCATCAGGTACGCGTTCTGTTCTACAAACGCCTCGCAACGGTCTTGTTGGTCAATCACTTGATCCAACAGTGGCAGGTTACGAAAACCAACTAATGCTGTCGAACCAGTTCTACGGTGAGAATGCGAAAGGCGAATGGACGCTACGTGCGATCGATACCAATGGTGATGAAGTATTCTCATTCATTGCATATTTCAACTCTTCTGCTATCTATGATGTACCGATGGCAAACAACGCACAACCAGGGGTTATCAAAAACTGGTCTATGCGTATCTTCGGTCACTAAGGAGTCAATCACATGAAATTTATGACTTTTTCTATTCTGGCTCTTTCAACAATGGCGGCAACTGCAAGTGCACAGCAATTGGCAGAGCAACCAACTCCTGAGCTATTCGTCGCTTCTGACGCGTTAGAAGTGAACGGCCAAGACTACCGTAAGCTTTCGGTCGATAACTTATCTGAAGCCGCAGAACTGCATGCAGGTGATGAGGTGTTTAAGAACGCGTTTAGTAACGTATCTAAAGCCACAGGCCTTATCTTTGTAACAGTAAAAAGCCCTGCGGATGCAAAAGCCGTAGCAAAGGAACTGAAACTTGAAGTTGTCTTCGCACAGGGTGAATCCGCGGTGTTTAAAGCATCAGAAGGCCAAGATCTTCTTGGCATCAGTGATTACCTGAATGCAGACAGTCGCGTAAAAGCGTCTAAAATTGAACTAAACAGCGGTAAATACCGTGCACAATAATTCTCTAGCAAGAGAAGTTGGCTGATAAAAATGCCTCAGCAATCGCTGAGGCATTTTCTTTACTAATCAGCTTCAATCTGATTTATTGAATAAACCCGATCAACTTCTTGGCAATATCGGTATTGTTCTGTGAGCCCACAAACTTATCAGCCCCTTTCCCGTAAGCGAACACTTGAACATCAACAGCGGTATGGCCCTTCGTCGTCCAACCAGTAAAACTCTTCTTGTTGATGATGTCTTTCACTTCTTTATAAAGCGCTTTCGCTGGTTCTTCACTTAATTTCGCATAAGCGAGTTGTCTACCTTGCTCTTTCGACAATTCCCAATCCACAGAAGCATTCCATGTTTTGATCATATCGTGAGACTGCGCTAATGACATCGCTAATGGCCATGCCGTTTGATGAACTCCTTTGATCGCCTCGGTATCCCATTGGTATTGTCCATTTGCACCGATGGTTAAACCGCCTGTGGAGTGGTCAGCCGTCACCACCAACAAAGTGTCTGGATGCGCATCGACATAAGCTTTCGCCAATTCAATCGATTTAGCAAAATCATCCATTTCTGCCATCGCGCACGCAATGTCGTTCGCGTGGCCACACCAATCAATTTGACTGCCTTCAATCATAACGAAAAAACCGTTATCTCGTCGTTGCAACAGTGAGAGAGCTTTGTTGGTCATTTCCGCTAGACGAGTGGGATTCTCATCAAGCGCAAATGGAAATGCCTTATCTGCGAACAGACCTAACGCAGGTAAAGTTTGCAATGCAGGAAGGTCTTTGAAATCGGTAATGTACTGATAACCTTGTTGTTTAAATTCTTCAACCAAGTTGCGATCTTCACGTTCAAAATAACGCACGCCGCCGCCAAGCAATAAATCAACCGGTAGCTGATCATCGACTTTGTTATCAATGTAATCATTGGCAATTTCATCATAGTTTCGACGTGATTCGTTATGAGCCGCAAAGCTCGCTGGCGTGGCGTGATTAATTTGTGACGTTGCAACTAATCCAGTCGTCATTCCCTGCTCTTTTGCCATCTCAAGCATGGTTTTTACAGGCTTTTTGTTTGCATCGACCGCCACAGCACCGTTATAACTCTTAATGCCACTGCTCAGTGCCGTCGCGCTCGCTGCACTGTCAGTAACATAGGTGACGTCATCAGGATACGTCTTTGCCATACCAACTAAGATGGAGTCAAACACTGTCGGCTCAATCTCTTTTGTGGCTGGGTCATCATGATAATAACGGTACGCAGAGGTAAAGGCAGGTCCCATCCCATCACCAATCATATAGATGATGTTTTTAGGCGCCTCGCTGGCAAAGGCAGGACTGGCAAATAAGCAGGCAGTTATTAGAGGGGTTTTCAGTTTCATATCTCATCCATGACATAATGCGATGGTGCCAATATGGCACTCATCAACTTGAGTATCGTTCTAATGTTAAAGCATTAACGAATACTATCATGCAGTTAGGATGAAACATGGCGTTAGTTCATAGTTTTACAACGCACATCATTTCTTAAATAAGATAACCTCAGTGCGCAGCTCAGCCTGCTCCGTATCATGCGGACTGTTTAAGTAGCGTTCAATACCCAAAGGTTTGTTTTTCACTTTAACACCATCATGTCGGGTCACACTCATCGCCATCGACCACGCATTACCCAGAAACCAATATTCACCTTTATGCTCCACGACAAAGGTGTCACTGGCAGGAATGGTTCCAGCAACAAAACCCCCCATCGCGGCAACGCCAGCTTTAACTGGTAAACAAGTAATAAATTCAAAGTATCCACGCTTCATGTCCATGGAGAAGTAATAACAAAAGAGCTCCCCGGTCACAGGTAGTTTCTCTTTTTCTACGAGGTCAAATAATCGTTCAATGTGATCTTGTATGATTGGTCCCAGATCATTCATCACACCTGAACCCGTTAAGCCAATGTAGTTAATTTCATTTTGCCGACGGCTACCGACTTCGACCAATTCAGATAAGACAGTACCGGTCTCTAATTGGCGCTTCAGCATGCGCAGTCCACGTTCATAGTCCATCTCAATCATGCTTTTAAACATGCCTTTCAAGAAGAATAAAAACCACGGCACGCTCGATTGCATCTGCCATTCCACCGCAGATCCTTTCTCCGATGGTGTGACGATTAACGTCACTTTCGCATGACTTTTAAAAGGGCGGAAAAAGTGCAATTCCATATCTAAACGATGTTCTTGTGTGCTCTCTAAGACCATTGCCCCAGTACCGACACGCTTCCCGTTCCACTGATAGCCAGATCCGACTTGTCCTTGCTCATCACTGTAAGTCAGCTCGCAATCCGGCTCTAAAATGAGCCAAGGAGACCATTCCGGCCAATTCTTAAAATCTTTGAGGTAATCAACAATCTCGCTCTGCGTCTTTTCAATTTCAATGATCTTACTGACGTGATACGAAAGCATAGTCGCTCCTTGAGTTTCCCTTTCACTCTCTAGAGTCTAATTCAAATCGGTATTTTTTCTTTTTTCACTGGCAGTTAGGCACAAAAAAGCCAGAATTACGTCTCTGGCTTTTCGTTATTCATACCGCTTGCAGTGGTCTGTAAGCGAAGTGCTGAATTAGGAAACAAAGTCGATTTTGGCCGTAAACCTTGCGCCATCATCCTCTAATTCAAATGGCCAATTCATGCGCTCACAGATGCGTTGCACAATCACTAAGCCACAACCATAACCGGCATTGTAAGTCTCATTACCATCATGGCGATTCACAACCACCAATTGAGTGCCATTCAGTTCAATCTCGATGTCACCGACGCTGTAGCTGAATGCATTCTTAATCAGGTTATTAATCACGATGGTGATAAAACTTGCAGGCGCATGCACCACACCGCTATCCATTTCTTTTAACTGATACTCTGCCCCTTGTTTAGCAAACAAAGGAGCAAGTTCTTCCAACTGCTGATTTAGACAAGTGATCAAAGCATGGTCACCGTAATGCTGTGGCTCGACGTTTTCTTTCCCCAACAACAGGAACGCTTCCGTGAGAACTCGCATCTCTTCACCAGCCGACTGCAAACGTGCAATGGCTTTTTGTGCCACACGAGGTTGATCTGGCACTCGGCTTAAAATATCAGCGGAACCTTTGATCACCATGATTGGTGTTCGAAGCTCATGAGACGCAAATCGGCTAAATTCTTGCTCTCGTCGGAAGTAACCTGCGATGTTGTTTTTACTGTCCAGCAAAGTTTGCTCAATATGTCGTGTTTCACTGAACTTAGTATCGACTTCAAACGCGGGTTGGTCTGGCGGCATACAGCCGATTTTGCCTTCAATTTTCGCCAGTGGACGAGAAAGAATTCGCACCATGTAAACACCGTAGCCAACCATGATGATGGAAAACAAGCCACCCAAGAAAAAAGTAAACTGATGCAACGAGCTTTCGTACTCATCCAGATAATCATCGGAATCATCTTGAAAGACGATGTACATCAATCCCTCACCAGATGGGTGCTCGAAGACAACAAAGTGCTTATCCTCTTCACCTAATAGGTATTCATAGAAGCCTGGAAACTTAAACGACAGCAGCCAATCAGGTGTCGGTGCCTTGCTCCAGTAGGAATCGAACTCCATCACATTTGGCAAAGGGGCATCCCAACCCTGCTTTTTGTAATTCTCTTTGTAAAGCGCCACTTCAGTATCGAGCCAGTGATGTAGGCTCAATACTTCCAGTTTGTTTTCAGCAACGTAGATTAATGACCAAAACAACGTGAACATCGCAAACGTCATAAGGCCAAAACCCCAACGAATTTTGCGATAGATGCTTGGGTATTCTTTATGGTTTGAGTCGGTAGCCTTGTCCATGAATGGTCTCTAATATGGAATCATCAAAACCCTTGTCGAGTGCAGTTCTTAGCCCATAAATATGGCTACGCAATGCGTCACTGCCAGGAGGCTCGTCTCCCCACACATCTTCAATCACTTCGGTTCGAGACACCGAAGCTGGTGCACGCTTCAACAATAGCTTTAGAATTTTGGTTTGAATACGACTCAGCTTTAGCACTTTACCCATGCGCGTGACTTGGTCGGTACGCACATCCAAACTGATGTCGGCAAATTTGAGTGTTCCGATGTCTTGCCTTGGACCACGGTTCGCCAAGGCATGCACACGCAGGCTGAGCTCTTGCATTGCAAATGGCTTCATCAAATAGTCATCACCACCCGCTTGAAACGCTGCGATTTTGTCGTCTAACGTATCTTTGGCGGTTAAGAACAATATCGGTGTACCACATAGGTATTCTTGACGCAGTTTTTGGACGGTACTGATGCCATCAAGTTTCGGCATCATGATGTCCATTATGATCACATCATAATGATTTTCTTGAATTAAATTTAGCGCAGCCTCTCCATGGTAAGCGCAATCTATCGTCATCCCTTCCAATTCCAGATAGTCGGCAATAGTTTCTGAAACATTGTGATTATCATCGACAATTAATATTTTCATAGGCTCACGTTTCTTCACGAACACTTCACGATACGCGTCATAAGATACAACCAAATTCATAAATAAGCTTTCAAAAACAGGTATAAATCATGAAAAAATTAGCGCTTGTAGCCACAGTGGGCATGGCATTATCGGGTTGTGGTGGGTCTGGTGACGGTGGTGGCTCTTCACCTCAACCGGCAGCAAAACCTAGCTCTGCGATTGGTACGGTTGAATCGGTCAACGAAGCGAAAAGCACCATTACGGTAAATGGCTACACCTACCACGTTTCTGAAGTCATGTATGGTTCAACAGAAACGAATCTTGGTGCCGTTCAACCAAACATGATGGTTCAAGTCGGCTCTGGTACAGAAAAATCAGCAGAAGATCCTGTTGTTGTTACGCTTGAGCCGACCATGACTGGCACGGTGACTGCGATTGACCACATCAACAAAACGTTCACGGTAAACGGTGTTGAACTTCATTTTGAAGGTTTGAGTGATGAAATCGACCAAGGCGATTGGGTCATGGTGTCTTCACTACCAACCGCTGATGCTGGCTACAAAGTGCTATCCGTTGTGAAGTTTGACTTCAACTACACTGGCCCTGATGAAATTGAAGGTCGAATTTCAAGCATCGACATCAACAACAGCACATTCAAATTGGGTGCAAACGTCACGGTCTCTTACAACCGTGTAGATGGTTTGAATGTTGGTGAATGGGTTGAAGCAGAAGGCTCAATGCAAGGCGATGTGTTCGTAGCAACAGACGTTGAAGTAGAAAACTACGATAGCTTAGTTGGTGATAACGACGTAGAAGGCATTGTTACTTGGGTGGCAAATGACTACAGCCAATTCTCACTAAACTACCGTGGTAACTTCGTTGTCGATAATGCTACCCGCTTTGAAGACGGTACTAAAACCGACTTGAAACAAGGCCAAGAAGTTGAAGTAACGTCCGTAATGAAAAATGGCGTTCGCACGGCCACCGAAGTAGAAATCGACGGCCCAGATTTTGGTGGTGACCACGACAGCAACTGGCAAGGTAAAGAGTTTGAATGTGAAGGTGTGGTATCAAACTACAACGTAAACACGGAAACATTCCAAGTTTCACGTTGTGAAAATGATGCTGACCAAGTCATGTCCAACAACACCGTTGTAATTGACGCTCAAACTCGCTTTGAGGGCCTAGAAAAGCACAACCTAAACGGCACTAAAGTAGAAGTTGAAGGTGTGATCATCAACAACCAAAACGTGGCTCGTGAAGTAGAAGCAGAAGGTCACGACGACTAAGCAAAAACAAATAAGCGCAAACACACATCCAAGAAGCATCATAGTTTTGGTGCTTCTTTCCCCTCTCGTATCGACTTTTCTTCTATCCTTTTTAAAACAGATACGTATGACCAAATGAGGGATTAATAATGCGTAAAATAACACTACCTCTAATGATGCTTTTTGGTGCTTGTGCTTCAGCCAGCAGCTTTGCTGCAACACAGAGTGATGCAACTCCAGAGCGACTAGAATCGTTTGAGTGCACCGGCTTAGTGAACAGTTACAACGCGGATTCCCGAACTTTTGTTCTGGCCTGCCAAAATGAACATGGCCCGGATTTCCAAACCAAAACCGTCGTGATTGATAACAATACTCAGATTGACGGCGTACAAGAGGCCAATCTAGACGGGGCGACCATCGAAGTCGATGGTGTGGTAATTAACAATCAAAATATCGCAAGAGAAATTGAGCTCTCAAACGACTAAAGTTCCGAAAATACAACAGAAACTCACAAGTGTCGCTTCGGCGGCGCTTTTCTTTTCCTGCAAATCTTAATTGGTCAGTTACACTTAATTTATGTTTACATGAAAACGGTAACTGTAATGAAAAAACGTAACCTTGCCCTACTCCTTTTCTTGTTTGGTTCAACTGCAAGCTATGCTGGTGTAATGGATCCTGACTGTGACGCAGAAAAAGCAGCCAAAGCGACGGCCACTAAAGCTGTTGTTGGTGTGGGCGGTCGTTGTACTCCTAAAGAAGCGTTGAAAGACACGACGGTAGAAGCCGGTAAAGATGCACTGCCAGACGAAGGCATTGCAGGTAAGGCTGTGGACGCAGCAATGCCTGAAAAAGAGAAAAAGCCAATTAAAAACACCACTAAGAAAATCATCACTGATTAGTATTGGGGAAGAGTATAAAAAAGAGCGTCCGAATTGGACGCTCTTTTGTTTTGTTCATTTGGATTGATTAAACCGCTTCTGCTTGGCCAATCCAGTGATAATGGTGGTTTGCTTTCTTGCCGACTAAGCCTAGCTCCGTCAGCTCTTCAAACACGTTATCGACTTCTTCTGCCGAAAGTCGGAACTGCTTCGCAACGGCTTTCTTAGTACACGTCACTTGATGCCCTTTTAGCGCATCACTCACCTGTTCTAATAGCGACTTTGGTTCTTCCGGCTCGATTGACGCAGGCATTTCAAGCTCTTCTTCCTCTTTAAGGTGAGGTAAGTAGCCCGCTGGCTCTAGGTCAATATCACGAACATTTGCTAGCGTAATGCCATCATTTCTGCGGAAGAAATGACGAAAACGGTTTTCTTCACCAATCAAGCCAACGAAGAACGCCGCAAAGAAGTCGAGCAAGATAGACAGGAATACGACCAAGCCCAACTGCGCTTGAGATGACGTCGTACCAAAAGCTTTTGCTAAGCTATCAATCAGACCAATCACCGAGCCTTGCGCCACTGGCGGTAAGCTGTCGCGTTCTGTCGCTAGGCGTTGCTGTTCTTCACGCAGTTTCTTGTTTTGCTCTTGAATACGAGAGACACCTGTCGCGATGCGTTCCATTTCAATGTACTTTTGTGCCGCCATGTTGTTCAGTTCAATCTGTTTATCGATTGATGCAATCTGACGGTTGTAGGCTTCAACTTTTGCCTGCTCTACCGAGATATGGCTTTGTGCGCTGTTGGTCGCACTGTTGATGCCACCGACACTGCCACCAATAGAAATCGCAGCGAGAACCAAATAAAACACCAATGCCGTTAAAGCTCCGGTGTAGTTTCGATGGGCACGACGCTCACCATATTCATACCAAGCGTAAAATTTACCCGCTTCAAATATGATGGCCAGACCGCCAAATAGCGCCTGCATCATTGGGTTTTCGTCAATCGACAAAAACAGTAAAAGAGAGAAAATGGTCGATGCTAAAATCGCTGCACCAGTAAACGCATACACGCTCACCATCGCAAAGCGACCTTTAGGATATCGATATCCGATCTGTTGTTCGTATTTCATTGGAGAAATTTCTTAAGATTCCGCAGCCCTTATATGACGGGCGCTTCAGGCAACTACAAAGGTGCGGAGAATACCGTATCCTTTATTAAATTACTGTCATAATTCCGTTAATGGAAAACAAGTGAAGAATAGATAGTCACTTTGAATTGAATAAGCGCGATTCTAGAACGCAAAATCACCAGCCAAATCCACACCATTCAGCAAGTCAATAGGTTAAGCAGTGCTGTGAGCAACGCAATTTTCGATATTTATCTTTAGAACAATAATCCATAAAACAAATAAAACACACTCACATCACCTTTTTATAAACTACCAGTTACAATTTAACGCTCATTTGTTAGTATCCCGCGCCGAAACAATGAAGTATCGCGTCGTATGGAAACAGTCAAAATACAATCAGGAAAGCCAACTGTAAGCGCTGTAGCGATCATCATCGCAGTGCTGTTCCAGTTGTACCTGACATCCACCGTCGCGCTCAACCCTACGCAAATTCACGGCGAAAACTGGCTCAACCAAGTACAAGATGAGAAGGTGCTACTGTGTACAGCAGACGGTTTTAAATGGGTCGATGTTAACGAGTTAATTCAAGCGAATGCACTTCCCAACTCAGACTTCATCCAAGATCTCAATCTGCACGACAGCATTCAATTTGAATGTCCGTTATTGCAAGCCGCTCAATTCTTTATCTCCGTTGCGTTAGGGCTCTTTCTTGCCACCATCTTTTGGCTGCGACGCAGCAAGCACACGTTAATATCCTACGACTTCGCCCTATGTGGTCGACAAGTGTATAAACACGTCGCACCAAAACAATCACCACCTCGTGCTTTCCTTGCCTAATGCTCTGCATATGGCGCACAACAATAACAATTAACCCGATCGAACAAACGATTCGGAGAAGCAAAATTTCAAAAGGAAAACACCAATGCTTAAAACAATGAAAACCACTGCCTTCGCTCTTATTGCTCTACTAGCGAGCCCACTGAGCCTTGCTCACGAATACGAAGCAGGCAAGATTCACATCGATCATCCTTGGAGCCGTGAAGCGCCACCAAATGCGCCTGTGATTGGCGGTTTCTTCCAGTTAAGTAATCTAGGAGATGCCGATGACGCGCTGATTGCAGCTTCAACGCCGATTGCTGACCGTGTTGAGATTCATACTCACACCAAAGAAGACGGCATGATGAAGATGATTAAGATCGATGAAGTAATGGTAGAACCGCAACAAAAAGTTGAATTTAAACCAGGTAGCTTTCACTTGATGATCTTCAATCCAACACAAACGCTAAAAGAAGGCGACCGTTTCCCTGTGACGTTAACGTTCAAAAAAGCAGGTAAAGTGGAAGTCGAAATGGCGGTGGAGAAGAAGGATCACGTAGAGAAGCACATGCACCACCATTAATCACTTAAACGAGAAGAACCCGCTATTTCAGCGGGTTCTTTTGTTTTAGCTGTATGCACCTTTGATTTCACTCATGTGGGCTTGAAAGACTCCCTACTCGTCACTGCGACGAGCCTAGACGAGATAAGGAATCTAATAGCAGCTAGCTCAGTCTTACTTAAAACAAACCTCAGCCCAGCGCGCTAGACCTGCGGTTACCGAACCAAAGTAGTTACCACTCACCACCGAAATATTTGGCAATACTGTCTGCACTGCATCACGCAAAATAGGTGAACGTGCCGATCCGCCCGTCATAAAGATTGCATCCGGTTTCACGCCGGCTTGCTCTACCGCTTCTGTTACTAACGCTGTCATCTTGTTCTTTGGCGATTCAATCGCTTCGATCATCTCGTCACGTTGAACATCCACCTCAATCAACTCAGACAACAGGTTAATGCCCGTACGGTAGGATGCTTGTTCAGAAAGCGCGACTTTCGCCTCTTCCGCACGACGGACAATGTTATAACCCAGAGACTCATGGTAAACCTCTAACAAGCGAGCAAGCTTTTGTGGCTCTTGCGCTTGCTTGTGCAGAAGTTTCAACGCCGAAAGGTTCTCACGAGAATAAAAGTCACTCTGCGCTTCTACGTTGTTGATCGCAATTGGGTTCCAGAACTGTGTGGTTGGCATAACGATGCCCGACTCCATCTTGCTCTCCACACCAAATGGGTACATCAGTTGTTTGAACGCCAATGCAATATCCAAATCGTTACCACCGACACGCTGACCACTGTGCGCCAACAGACTTGCTGTGCGATCCGCTTTACCACGCCAAGATGGTCCCATTTGAATCAAAGAACAGTCTGTCGTACCACCGCCGATATCGACCACCAGAATGGTTTTATCTTCCGTTAGCGTCGCTTCATATTCCAGACCCGCGGCAACAGGCTCAAATTGAAACTCAACATTTTGGAAGCCAGCACGTTTTGCAGCTCTTAAGAGAATACCTTCTGCTTGGATGTTCGCCGTTTCTCCTCCACGACCGTGGAAATTGATAGGACGACCAATCACCGCATCAGTAATGATTTGCTGCGCATCGCTCTCAGCTTGCGACTTGATGTTGTCCATCATGGCGCACACTAGATCTTCAAAGAAACTTAACTGAACGTCACGCAGGCCAGATGCACCTAAGAAAGACTTCGGTGACTTCACATAGTAAATATCGCGAGGATCTTCTAAATAACGATTCAGCGCCGCTTGTCCAAACGCCATGTCTTCAGGCTCAAGTTCAATGCTCTCCTCGCGGTTGAAGTTCATAGCGCGACGCAGAACTTGCTCACCCACTTTATCAAAAGGCTTGATATTACGATGACGAAATAGGTGTTCAGACACCGATTCACGCGTTGGTGACGCAAGGGTGGAAGGAATGTAAGGGCTACTCCCCTCAAGATTAAGCAACTGAGGCTCACCTTGTTCCATTTTCGCCACCGAACAGTTTGCGGTGCCGTAGTCAAAGCCGATGTACATAAGTCCTCCCACTGACAAAAAAGGTCGGCAATCCTACCTCAACAGCCGTGGAAATTCTAGCGCAACAACTTGAATTGAATGTGGCTTTAGTCTTTCTCTACAGACTCTTTTTTCATTGAAGGCAGTACAAACGCAAGAAGCAGCGCTAAAAGCAGAAATACCGGGGTAAGCGTAAGCCCATGCCAAATGGAGTATCCATCGTGAAAGAGCCAAAAAATGCCTACCGTAAGTAAGTATGCAAAATAGCTACAAAACACTAAGCTAATCGCCACGAAACGAGTGCGGTTAATGATGAGTATGCGCACCAAATATTGGCTCATGATTCCTGCGCAATGGACAGCAAGTTGCCAATTTATAATAAAGCACGCCAACGCGACAAACCCTGAAACCAACAGCGCGTCATGCGTATTAACGATGAAATAGCTACCAAAACGACTCATGATGATGGGATAGTCACCTTCATAAATGATCGACCACGAAATCGCATTCGCAGCCGCAACGAAGTTGGCAAAATAAGCGATGGCATAAAAGGTAGTTTGAGAACTGAATGGTTGAAAGACTTCTGAACAATAGCCTTGCCACTCTTCTTGGTTAGCGGTTGGTCCGACCCAGTTGCGTTTTTTACTTGGCACACGCTCGGCAAATGCAGGGCCATTACGAAACAACAGCCAAAAGATATACAGCGCAAGTGCTACCAAGAGTATTGTTAGCATCCCCTTTCCCCTCTAGAAATGTCCTTTTCCACTGCCAATGGCGTTGGGGTCGTAAACTGCACTTCCCTGATTTTTGAGCTTAATCTTGTTTTAATGCGTTGCTAAACATCAAATATAACAACATACGATGGTGACTCTTTTATCACTATCGTTATTTAGGTTTAGCACACGATGGACGGAATTGCTGAATCTGGGTAGGACGAACAAGGAGGGGGAACGTCGCCTACCCCAACGATTTACGCTTCGAGCTTTTCCTCAAATACTCCGAGTTCGCGCCCGAGCCAAATCGCATGTTCTGTGTGATCACGTAATTCGTTATCGCTGACTGGATGGATTAAGACAGAGAAACCACCTCGAATGGTATCTAACCAAGCGATAAATTCCTCGCTCACGGATTCAACGTGCAGTTCAAACATTGGCATCTTATGGGGCCCAACCAATTTGCACACTAACGGAAAAACGCGCAGTACATCTTGGCGTTCTTGACGAATAATTTCATTCAAGGCTTGAGCTTTTTCCTGCTGCTGAAGCGGAAAGTAAACATGAATGTGGTACATAACTTCTCCATGAGTATCACAGACTTTAATTATGGGTCACACTACATGCATTCCCCAACCTTGGGAAGTGACAAGTGACTCTGTCTAGTCAAAGCGTGACGACGAGAATAACGTGTTACTGAATTATCACCTCAAAGTGCTGAAAAACCATTCAAGTTGTAAAATTTCACAGCGTAATTTTGTCGCAAATTTCTTGTCAAAGTCAGTGATTCCATTCAATTCTGAAAACGTACAATTCTAAAAGCCAGTGTTTTATCCTATAAAAACACACTGTAAGCGAAATTTTACTGTGGAGCATTGCGTAAATTAAAGCGCAATTTAACAATTTGTTTACACTTACAGTATCTGGTTATATCAAGATTCATCACTGGATTAGGCGGTGTAGACAGCAGTATCAAGCGACGCCTTGTGTTTTTCCAGAACACAGTTTTGCTAGAGAGACGAACGACAGATGCGTCAATAACTATCAAAAACAACTGCAATCCTAGGTATGACCTTTTGCGCTGATATCAAAGTCTGAGTACCCATGCAGACATTGATTTAATAATGAGCAGCTGCTGTCCAAAAGACTTGCAGCGTCAAAAGGAGCTTGAGATGAACGTTCAGGCATTACCCATGCATCGGTTTATCGACCATGATGGGAACCTCGTCAGCCAACTACCCAACTGGGCTGATCTTGAAACTTTGGTCGGATTTTACCAAGACATGGTATTAACTCGGACCTACGATAACAAAGCCGTTGCCCTGCAACGCACGGGGAAATTGGGCACCTACCCATCACACCTTGGCTCGGAAGCTGTTGGTATTGCTGTGGGCAGAGCGCTTAACACCACCGATGTTTTCGTGCCTTATTATCGTGATATGCCAGCAATGTGGTGCCGTGGCATAGGAATGGAAAAGAACCTGCAATATTGGGGAGGCGATGAACGCGGCAGCGACTTCGCGCCTGAAGGCAGTCCTTTTCCTAGTAAAGATCTCCCCTTCTGTGTCCCAATCGCAACCCAGTGCACCCATGCCGTTGGTGTTGCGGCAGCATTGAAAATCCAAGGCAATCACGATGCAGCTTTGGTGATGTGCGGTGATGGCGGTACTTCCAAAGGCGATTTCCTTGAATCCATCAACTGCGCGGGGGCATGGAACGTCCCTTTAGTCTTTGTGGTGAACAATAACCAATGGGCGATCTCCGTGCCGCGCAGTTTGCAATGTGCTGCGAAATTTCTCTCAGAAAAAGCCAAAGGTGCTGGCATCCCCGGCATTACGGTTGATGGCAACGACGTAGTCGCTGTGTTTGATGCAACAATGACGGCCCTTGAACGAGCGAGAAAAGGCAAAGGCGCGACGTTAATTGAAGCAGTAAGTTACCGCTTGAGCGATCACACCACTGCCGACGACGCGACCCGTTATCGTAACGAGGATGAAGTTCAAACAGCTTGGCAATATGAGCCCGTTCGTCGACTTAAAGCCTTTCTCACCAATCAAGGCGTTTGGAGTAACGAGAAAGAGCAAGAGTGGCAAGCCCACTGTAAAGAACAAGTTGAACTCGCCGTTGAGCGTTATCTCAACATGCCAAATCAAGCGCCTGAAACGGGCTTCGATTTCCTTTATGAATCCCTACCCCAAGAGCTTCATGCGCAAAGGGATGAGCTAATCAATAAAGCAATGCGAATGCAGGGAGGGAAACATGGCTGAACTCACGTTAGTTGAAGCAGTGAACCTCGCACTGCACCATGAAATGGAGCACGATCCTAATGTCATCGTCCTTGGCGAAGATGTGGGTGACAACGGTGGTGTATTTCGTGCAACCGTTGGTCTAAAACAGAAATATGGTCTCAAACGCGTTATCGATACGCCACTTGCCGAAGCGCTAATTGGCGGTGTAACCGTTGGTATGGCGAGCCAAGGTTTACGACCTGTAGCCGAATTTCAATTCCAAGGTTTTGTTTTCCCTGCATTAGAGCATTTGATGTGTCACGCGGCGCGAATGCGTAACCGTACTCGTGGTCGACTCACCTGCCCTGCGGTATTCCGCGCGCCCTTTGGTGGCGGTATTCATGCACCAGAGCATCACTCCGAAAGCGTCGAAGCGTTATTTGCTCACACCGCAGGTTTTAAGGTTGTGATTCCTTCCTCACCGCAACGCGCTTATGGTTTGCTCCTAGCAGCCATTCGCAGCAACGATCCGGTGATGTTCTTTGAGCCAAAACGTATCTATCGCACAGTGAAATCCGAAATCGTGGATAACGGCGAAGCGCTACCTCTCGACACTTGCTTTACCCTTCGCAAAGGCCGCGACATTACGTTAGTGACTTGGGGAGCGTGTGTTGTCGAATCACTGCAAGCGGCTCAAACGCTGTCCAATCAAGGTATCGAAGTTGAGGTGATTGATTTAGCCAGCATCAAACCCATTGATACCGCGACCATCTTCCGTTCACTTGAGAAAACCGGACGCCTCTTGGTGGTCCATGAAGCGAGCAAAACCTGTGGTGTCGGCTCAGAACTGCTAGCCAGAACCGCAGAACATGCCATGTGCCTACTCAAAGCCCCACCAAAACGTGTCACAGGCATGGATACCATCATGCCGTACTACCGCAACGAAGATTATTACATGATTCAGGAAGAAGACATTGTGCTCGCCGCGCGCGAACTCGTGGAGGATTGGAAATGAAGACGTTTAACTTACCCGATCTCGGCGAAGGTCTCGCTGAGTCAGAAATTGTGAAATGGCATATTAGTGTCGGCGATATGGTCAAGCTCGATCAAGTGGTGCTTACCGTCGAAACCGCAAAGGCGACCGTAGACGTCCCTGCTCCTTATAGCGGTCGTATCGTGAGTCGTCATGGTGAAGAAGGCGACGTAATCAACATTGGTGCTCTACTTCTGGAAATCGATGAAACCGGAGCAGAGCAAACCGTCTCAGAGCAGAAACAAACTGCCGATGCAGCAACGGTGGTCGGTAATGTCTCGCAACATGCGCACAGCGTGAATGTCGACGATTTCTGGATTGGTGGCGAACACAATCCATCGCCTGATAACCTCATCACTGCGCTTCCTTCTGCTCGCCTATTAGCGAAGAAACTGGGTGTGGATTTAGATTTGGTCAAAGGCAGTGGTCCGGATGGTTTGATCGTTGATACCGATATCTATAACGAAGCAGGCAAACAGCGTCCAGGTACAGAAGTACTTAAAGGCGCACGCCGAACCATGGTGTCGACCATGGCGGAATCCCATCACAATGTCGCAGCGGTCACCATTACTGAAGAAGCAGTGTTGGAAGGCTGGAAGCAAGGTGAAGACATCAGTATTCGTCTGGTCCAAGCGATCGTGCATGCGTGTCAGGAAGAGCCTGCCATGAATGCATGGTTTGATGCTGAGACCATGACGCGTTGTGTCCACAGCGCGGTGAATATTGGTATTGCCGTAGACAGCCGACACGGTTTGTACGTACCTGTTCTTCGACATGCTGACGAATACGAGCCACAAGAGGTACGTCGTTGGTTGGACCAAACTGTGCAAGGCATACGTGAACGTAAGATTGGTCGTGAGCAGTTACAACACGCCACCATTACGCTTTCAAACTTTGGCGCAATTTCAGGTATTTACGCAACGCCAGTAGTCACGCCGCCACAAGTAGCCATTGTCGGTGCAGGTCGAATCATTGAGAAAGTTGTAATTCGAGACGGACAAGCTGTGGCAGTGAAAGCCATGCCACTGTCGATTACTTTTGACCACCGCGCATGTACTGGTGGTGAAGCGGCAAGGTTCACAAAAGTACTAGCCGAGCACTTGAGAAAACCGAGTGTTTAAGCAACGTTTGCCATAATTAGCAAAGGGCTTCCAATTGGAAGCCCTTTGCTTTGAGCCTGAATTTGAAGAGATTCCCTACTCCCTCATTCTTCGCTTTAGTGAACGAAGCCCGAAAAATATCGAACTTAAACCTTCTCCAGCAACTCCGGCATAATCTCAAACAGGTCACCTACCAAACCATAGTCTGCGACTTGGAAGATTGGCGCTTCAGGATCACTGTTAATCGCTACAATCACCTTAGAATCTTTCATCCCTGCCAAATGCTGAATGGCTCCGGAGATACCCACGGCAATGTACAGCTGCGGCGCGACAATCTTACCCGTTTGTCCTACTTGCAAATCGTTAGAGACAAAGCCTGCATCCACCGCAGCGCGTGATGCACCAATTGCACCACCAAGCTTGTCGGCAAGTTGTTCCACCAGCGCGAAATTCTCTTTGCTGCCTAACCCACGCCCACCGGAGACCACCACATTTGCCGCGGGTAGCTCTGGTCTTTCACTTTCCGCTTTTTGCTGTGAAACAAACTCACTGTGCTCTGCATTAATGACCGTTTCTAACGTCACGACATTCTCGGCTACTGGTGAGTCAGACACAGTAACTGCGTCAAACGCAGAGCTTCGAATCGTCATCACTTTGGTTGTGTCGTCAGAGCGGACTCTGGCTAACGCATTACCGGCATAAATGGGGCGAATAACCGTATCGAGCGATTCAATTGCAATCACATCTGACAGCTGCCCAACGTCCAGTAAGGCAGCGACACGGGGCATCAAGTTCTTACCAAAGGTACTAGCAGGGGCAAGGATATGCGAATAATCCCGACCAACTTCAGCAATCAAGGTAGACAGATTTTCTGCTAATGCATACTGATATTCGGCAGCATCAATCGCAACGATCTGCGAGATACCTTGCACGCACTTCAACTCATTCAATACCGAGCTGCATTGATGTCCGACTAACAAGGCGGTGACAGGCAAAGAGGCACCGTCTTGTTGAATCTGGGAAGCCGCGCTCAACGCACGTAATGTATCGACTGAAAGTGATTGGTTGTCGTGTTCTACGATGACCAAGGTTGCTAACGGTTTGTTTTCCATGGTTATGCCTCCTAAATCACTTTCGCTTCATTTTTGAGCTTGTCGACTAACTCGCTCACACTGCCAACCATCTCACCTGCTTTACGGGCAGGCGGCGTCATGACTTCCAGCACTTGCTGAGAGCGCTCAACACTCACACCAAAGAAGTCTGGCGTCATTACCGAGAGCGGCTTCTTCTTCGCTTTCATGATATTCGGTAGAGAGGCGTAACGCGGTTCATTCAATCGTAAATCCGTACTGATGATCGCAGGCAAATCCAGTTTGAGCGTCTCTAAGCCACCGTCGATTTCTCGCGTAACCAAAACCGTTTCCCCTTCTACTTTCACTTCCGATGCAAATGTCCCCTGCGGACGATTCGTCAGTGCTGCCAACATTTGTGCGACTTGGTTGTTATCCGTATCGATTGACTGTTTGCCCAGAAGCACCAATTGAGCCTGTTCTTGCTCCATCACGGCTTTGAGTAACTTCGCGACCGCAAGCGGTTCTGGTGACTGTTCAGCATCAATATGAATCGCACGATCCGCACCTAATGCGAGCGCTGAGCGCAATTGTTCCTGACAACTGGTGTCACCAATCGACACCACTAACACCTCCTCTGCTACCCCAGCTTCTTTGAGGCGTACCGCCTCTTCCACCGCAATTTCACAGAATGGGTTCATCGTTATTTTCACGTTGTTGGTTTCCACGCCGGAACCATCAGATTTCACTCTTACTTTAACGTAAGGGTCAATTACACGTTTAATCGCAACCAGTACTTTCACATTCCCTCCTAGCAGATCGCAAAGCGATACGCGTCCTAGCAATTGGGTCATGCGCGACAAAGATTTGTATTAAAGCTCAGTTTATTCATTATCTTGCTAACAAAAAACATATTGTGACATTGTCACTCAAAGTCTTTATCCCGCCCTATGACGTTACCATTTGAGCTTAGTTTAGTTTACGTTTACGTCAACTGGACTATAGTTCTTTATACGAGCACTGCGTAATAGAAGAAGCACCTGAAACACAGAGAAAGATTTCGCATAAAGGAAGCAAGAAGATGGAAAGAGAATGCATGGAATTTGATGTGGTGGTGGTTGGCGCCGGACCTGCAGGTTTGAGTGCTGCATGCCGCTTAGCGCAGCTCAACCAAGAGCGTGAAGGTGAACCGCTGTCTATTTGTGTGGTAGAGAAAGGTTCAGAAGTTAGTGCACATATCTTATCTGGCGCGGTATTCGAAACGCGTGCATTAGACGAACTCTTTCCTGATTGGCAAAGTATGGGCGCGCCTCTCTCCGCCGCTGTAAAAAACGATGCCTTCTTGTACCTAACGACAGAACTTAATCACGTTCGTGTTCCCCACTTCCTTACACCCAACCCAATGCACAATGATGAAAACAACTACGTCATCAGCTTGGCAAACTTGTGTCGTTGGTTAGCAGAACAAGCGGAATCGCTTGGTGTTGAGGTCTATCCCGGTTTCGCCGCATCCACGATTAACTACGATGCATTTGGCGCTGTTACAGGGGTAAACACCAGCGACATGGGCTTGGACAAGAAAGGAGAAGCCAAACCCAACTTTGAAGCCGGTATTGAGCTAAAAGCCAAATACACCGTATTCGCCGAAGGTTGCCGAGGTCATCTCGGTAAAGAGCTCACCCAACGATTTGGTTTAGACGATGATAAACAGCCGCAACATTATGCGCTCGGGCTCAAAGAGATTTGGGAGTTGCCTGCCGATGCCAAAGATCAATCAGGCAGCGTGATTCATTCTGTAGGGTATCCACTGAGTGAATCCAACACCACAGGCGGCGGTTTTCTCTATCACATGGAGAACAACCAAATCGCCGTTGGGCTTATTGTCGACTTGAATTACAGCAATCCTTACTTGAGTCCGTTTGACGAATTTCAACGCTTTAAGCACCACCCAGCAATCGAACAACATTTGAAAGGCTCTCAACGCATCGCTTATGGCGCAAGAGCCATTGCGAAAGGTGGACTGTCTTCTCTGCCGAAACAGCAATTCCCCGGCGGTCTATTGATTGGCTGTGATGCAGGTACCTTAAATGTCGCCAAGATCAAAGGCAGCCATACTGCGATGAAATCCGGTTTGTTAGCCGCAGAAGCCATTGCTGAAGCATTCGCACAATCAAATTCGGAAGCGGATTACCAAACCAAGTTTGAAGATTCATGGCTGTATGAAGAACTTAGTGATACGCGCAACTTTGGTGCGAACATTCATAAGTTCGGCAGTGTGCTCGGCGGCGCACTTTCCACCTTCGAACACAATCTATGGCAGCCTCTGGTTAAGAAACCAATACCGTGGACGATCACTGATCCTTCGCTTGATCATGAACAACTGAAGCCAATCGACGAGTGCCAACCTATTCACTATTCGAAGCCAGACGGCGTAATCAGCTTCGATAAACCTTCATCGGTATTTTTGTCAGGAACACAACACGAAGAAAATCAGCCTTGCCACTTGCAACTCGCCTATCCTCATATTCCGATTCAAGTACATTTGAAGAAGTTTGATGAGCCAAGCCAGCGCTACTGCCCTGCTGGCGTGTATGAAATTGTAGAAGTCGAAGACGAGCGAACATTCCAAATCAATGCCGCAAATTGTGTGCATTGCAAAACCTGTGACATCAAAGATCCATCGCAAAACATCACATGGAAAGCACCAGAGGGCGGCGGCGGACCAAGCTATCAAAACATGTAGCACTTATAACGTGATGGTGATTCGCTATCACGCCTCTTTTATCTGAACAATTGATAATTTAAATCCATCAAAAATCTAACAAATCAATCATGTGTACTATGCTTAGTTTGCAATTCACTAAGCAGTTCACGGTCAATTAGCATCAATCACACCAAAAGAAATGAATTCTACTTATTGTCCAGGAGGACTCGATGAAGAGGATATTGAGGAAGTTTCTCGTATTGATGAGCGCGGTCGCGCCTGTCAGTCTGTTGGCAGCAGATAAACCCAACATTTTAGTATTTTGGGGCGACGATGTTGGTGTTTACAACATTAGCGCTTATCACAATGGCATGATGGGAGGTAGTACACCAAACATCGACACCATTGCCAAGGAAGGTGCCATTTTTACGGATGCTTACGCGCAACAAAGTTGTACTGCGGGTCGCGCATCGTTCATTCTCGGTCAGCACCCATTCCGTACAGGCTTACTTACCATTGGTATGCCTGGAGCAAAAGAAGGGATTCAAGCAAAAGATCCAACCATTGCTGAACTACTGAAAAACCACGGCTACGTTGCGGGTCAGTTTGGTAAGAACCACCTAGGAGACCAAGACGAGCACTTACCTACTAACCACGGTTTTGATGAATTCTTCGGTAACCTCTACCACTTAAATGCTGAAGAAGAACCAGAATCAGAGTTCTACCCTAAAGATCCTGAGTTCCGTAAAAAATTCGGCCCTCGTGGTGTTCTTAAATCCACCGCTGACGGAAAAATTGAAGACACAGGCCCACTCACCCGTAAGCGTATGGAAAACGTTGACCAAGAGTTTATGGAAGCCAGCCTTGCCTTCATGGAAAAGGCCGTGAAAGACGACAAACCTTTCTTCATTTGGCACAACTCGACGCGAATGCACGTTTGGACACACCTAAGTGAAGAATACAAAGGGAAGTCTGGTTATGGCCTTTATGCCGACGGCATGATGGATCTGGACGATCAAGTTGGAGTGATGCTTAAGAAGCTTGATGAACTGGGCGTAGCCGACAATACCATCGTAATTTTCAGTACCGATAACGGTGCAGAGAAATTCACATGGCCAGATGGTGGTACAACACCATTTAAAGGTGAGAAAGGTACAACTTGGGAAGGTGGCTTCCGCGTACCTATGATGGTTCGCTGGCCGGGTCAAATCAAACCGGGTACGGTCATCAACGACATTTTCTCTCAAGAAGACTGGATGCCAACACTATTGGCCGCCGTCGGTGAGCCAGACGTAAAAGAGAAGCTACTTAAAGGTCATGAAGCCAATAACAAAACCTTTAAGGCGCACCTCGATGGCTACAACCAGTTAGACCTACTTACCGGTAAAACAGATACAGGTGCTCGTAATGAAATCTTCTACTTTGATGCCGGCGGCCACTTAAACGCTCTGCGTTATAAAGATTGGAAGATTCACTTCACCATCATGGAGGGGGCCATCAACGAGGCTTATCGTAAAACGCCAAGCTGGCCGTTGATCGTTAACCTACGTATGGACCCGTTTGAAGTAGGACCAGACTCTGCACTTTATGTCCGACACTTCTACGCAGACCAAATGTGGATGTTTGTCCCTGCGCAAGCTATTGTTCGAAAATTCCTAGAAACCTTTAAAGAGTTCCCAGCAACCAAAGGCAGCTCTTTGAGTATCGAGCAAGTCGTGGATGCCATGACGCAACCACAACGGAATTAATACTTAACACTTAGTTTAAAAAAGTACTAAGCCTACGGAGTACGGATATTATCGCAGGTATCTGTACTCCGTATTTTTATGTCTCAAGTCTTTATGACTCATCTCTGAAAATCACATAACCGACGTTCATCACCATTAGAAAACTTTAGATGAAAAAGCTAATAGTTCCGGTAGTTTACCTACAGTTTTATTTTGAGAAATTGCGTAAACTACTGCAGATCTATTCATTGTTGCTCTATTCATTGTCGAGACCGCATTCACTAACGGCAAGGCAATTGAGCACCTAAAACTAAAAAGAAAATACTTCGAAAAGGATTCATATATGAAGGCGTCAGTGGTAAACCGAGTCTGGTTATCCGGTAAAATGGTGATGGTAACAAGTGGTTTGGCGTTATCCGGTTTTGCTTATTGTTCCACTCCAGAAACTATTGGAGACATTCAGTTCGTCGACCCAAACTTTGCTGATTGCTTTTCTGGCTATGAAGCGTCTTCACCAAATATTTTGACCGAACTCGACTGCTCCAACAATAACATTAGCTCTGTGGAAGAAATTAAATTTTTCCCTGCACTAGAAGACTTGATTCTCCTAAATAACAATATTAAAAGCGTCGATACTACAAATAATCCAAAGCTCAAACGCCTGATCTTGGCGAACAACCAATTGACAGATATCGACCTCTCTCATAACCCAGAGCTTGAAACTCTGACTGTTTCAGAAAACAACCTGACACAGCTCAACATCAACAAGAACTCGAAGCTGAAAAGTCTCTACGCCTACAAAATGCCTATTGCAGAAATAGACGTTCGCCACCTATCACGGTTGCGTGACCTTGGATTCAGTGCCCATAAACTGACAGAGCTTGACGTTAGCCAAAACTCCGAACTCAAGACGCTCTTTCTTGGAAGTGGCAGCCTAACTACGATCGACTTAAGCCATAACCCAAAGCTTTCGCACGTATCTCTTCAATCAAACCAATTGCAAGAGATTGATTTGTTGAAAAACGCGAATCTTAAGCACCTTAACGTGCGCAATAATAAGCTCACCAGTTTGGACTTAAGCCAGCAGACACAGCTGCAAGAAGTTAAAGCAGACTATAACCAGTTAGCCGAATTCTTATTGGGTAAAAACCCAGACTTAACGTCACTAGAGCTAAACAATAATAAATTGACCAAACTGGACCTGACTCAACAACTGGCCTTGAAGAAGTTCACAGCATTCAACAACCCGCTTTATGATATTACATTGCCTAGAGGTCATGAGTTTGATCTGTTTTCAGTCGAGGGTTCACCTTATGCGGCTGCTCTAACAACGACCTCTCAAGCAAGCGAAGAGAAAAACATCTCAAACCAACTATCTCCTCGTGTCAGCATTATTGAAGGTGGTGTAATAACGCAAGAGGGAAAAGAGTACACCGTGACTCCAACACAAATGGTGATGCCAAAACTCGGCCAGTACATTGGCTTTCGATACTCGGTTACGTTGCCCAAGAATGCACAGGGTGAAGTAGAACCTAGCCTTGCAAAAACCAACAAATTTCCAATTACCGTCCGGATGACACATCCAAAGATTGTCGATCCTAAAACGGGCAAAGGGTTCACCGAATCCACTTGGCCTGACACCATGTTTAAGCATGATCGTAACCTCGCAATGTGGTATTTCGGCGATAAAAGCGAGCTGGTGTCCGGCCGTTGGAAACTCGAGATACTTTACCGCGATAGCGTGGTAGCAAAAAAAACCTTCCAGCTAGTCAATATGGATGATCCGAAAGAACTCACTTCAATCAAGGAAGCACTGGTCATGCAAAACTTGTTCGGCAAAGGTTCTAGTTATGTTTGTAAAGAAACCGCCTTTCAGCGCTGTTTTGGGTTCGATAGTACCAGTAAATGTGAACAAGCTCTTGAGCCTTATACCAAGAGCTGCCAGTCATTAATGGCACGAGAAATCAAAAAACAAAAGGGCAAGTTTGACAGTAAAGACGCTCTGAAAAATGCTTTTCTCTTTTATACAGGGTGTTTAATGGGGAGCTACGCAGAAGAAAATCATTTCGAGCGAACAGAAGTACTTCAATGTATGAAAAGTAAATAAGGTATTTTTGAATAGAGCCTCCAATCAAGTGAGGCTCTAGTACCGTTAAACTTCTACCCCTGCTTCATCTTCTTCGACGATATCCGTTTCTTGGCTCGCCTCTTCCAACCATTGCTTTAGAGATTCACTTGCTAGCACCTTCTGTTGGTAAGCTTTGGCACCTTCCGATAACTCGATACTGTAAGTTTGGAAACGCAATGCCACAGGTGCATACATAGCATCAGCTATCGACCATTCTCCAAATAACCAGCCGTTCGGATACAGCTTAGCTTGCTCTGCCCAAATAGCGTCAATGCGTGCAATATCCTTACGCGCACCATCCGTTAGATCGACTTTTCTGCGTGCGCGGATATTCATTGGGAGTTCATTTCTTAAATCAAAGAAACCCGAGTGCATTTCTGAGGCAATGGCGCGTGCTTTAGCTCGTTCTAGGGAGTTGCTTGGCCATGCTTTGCCTTGTAAGTATTGCTCGTTAACGTATTCCAAAATCGCTAATGAATCCCACACGGTTGCGCCACCATCCACCAAGGTAGGTACTTTCGCGGTTGGTGTAATACCTTCCAAGGTTTTGTAAAAATCTTCCGTGAATAACTTGAGCTTGGTGACTTCCACATCCAATTTGAATTGAGAAAAGATCAGCCATGCGCGCAGTGACCAGCTTGAGTAGTTTTGGTTAGCAATAAACAGTTTCATGACGCCTCCATGCGGTTCGTGTTTTGAGTACCCATTCACAATATCTGATTGTATTTAAGGGGACTAACGGATAGTTTTGATGGAACACTTCAACAAAAACGATGGATGAGTTTTAGATATGGATATCGATGCGTTACGCAGCTTTCTGGCTTTTGTCGAAACGGGCAGTTTCACTCGTGCAGCCAAGCAGATCAATCGCACCCAATCAGCGTTCAGTGCACAAATGCGTAAGCTGGAAGACGAACTCAGCGTCAGTTTGTTTGAAAAAGAAGGTCGCAACCTAGTATTGAGTGAAGCAGGATTAGCACTACGCTCTCACGCCGAGCAATTGGTCAGCTTGCACAATCAAGCACTGAAACAAGTGAAACGTTATGAAAACAAGCGCCCTCTTCGCTTAGGTTGCCCCGAGGATTACAATGACAATATCCTACCTAAAGTCATCCGCGTATTACAACAATCTGAGCCCACATGTTCGATTCAAGTCTTCAGTGAGCCAAGCATCTCCTTGAGAGAAAAACTCGATGAAGGAAAGCTCGACGCCGCTATTGTGACTAGAGCACCGGACAGTGAAGAAGGATACTGGCTAGCAAGCGACAAAGGCGTGTGGATTGCTCACTCTGACTTTGACATCGCGCACGCTCAACCTCTCCCTCTCGCCCTATTCCAAACCGACTGTAAATACCATGCGGCAGCAGTAGACGGATTAACCAAACGTGGTATTCCTTATCAACTACTGGCGTGTTGCAATACGGCCTCTGCACAACGAGCAATTGTACGTTCAGGCATGGCTATCGGTGCGATGGGCAGTATTAGCGTTAGCGAGGATCTTAAGATCTTAGACGATATGCCATCACTGCCTTCCGTGGATATCGTTTTGGTCACAGGTGTCGAGCCTCATCCAATACTGGATAAAGAATGCTTAACGCAATTGGTTGAGTTAATGGCTTAAGCTTTTATACCCAAGTAACCTCGAGATGCTTGGTTCAGCGAGAATGACTTGGCTGGCAGACGCGGCAACGATTTGAAGATCTAGTCGCTCTAAATTAAAAATCGTTAACAAAGTATGCAAGCCAAGACAACTCGCCCTTTGGGAGCATGTCACTGAGCCGACTTCATCGTCAAACAACTTGGAAAGAGCCTGCTATTACACTGCATTGTTTTCCTTGAACTCGAACCAGTGACAACACTCTGAATCCTGCATCTTGAAGTCACTTGGGTATAATACTACACAAATAAAAAATGCCCCTGCTTGAGAGTCAGTAAGCAGAGGCATCGTGAAATTGAATGTGACGTTAGGAATTACGAAGCTTCGAACGCCAATGCTTTCTTCTCTACCTGACGGAAAATGAGAGTTAGCACACCATTTACAGTTAAATAAAATGCACCAGCAATACCAAATACCGTCAACGTATCGTAAGTTTGTGCGTTAATGCGCTGCGCATAACCCATCAGATCCATAATCGTAATCGTGCTTGCTAGTGACGTGCCTTTGAAGACCAAAATCACTTCGTTCGAGTAAGCCGGTACAGCGCGACGAATTGCGTATGGCAGCAGCACTTTTAGCGTTGCCGTTTTGTTCATACCCAGAGCACGACACGCTTGCCATTGGCCGGAAGGAATCGCGTTAAACGCTCCTTTGAACAGCTGAGTACTGTACGCCGCGGTATTGAGCGCTAACGCCAACATCGCACAGAACCAAGGTTGGCTTAGCCATGTCCAGAATACGCTTTCTCTTACTGCATCAAACTGACCCGGACCGTAGTACACCAAGAAGATCTGTACCAATAAAGGCGTACCTGTGAACAAGGTGATGATGCCACGGCTTACCCAATGCAAACCCGGAGTACGTAGGATCAGAGTCAGCGTCATCATCAAAGCTAAGAAACAGCCCACCACCAAAGAAGCGGCGGTCAATTGAAGGCTAGTGCCTAAGCCATCCAGCATTTGCCAAACGTGTTGTTCGTTCATGCGGTCGCCTCCTGTCCCATGCTCATGCCTTGAATTGAGAACTTCTTATCAATCACTTTCACTGCACGTTGCGTAACAAGCGTAATCACTAAGTAAATTGCAGCGGCCGTTGCATACCATGTAAAGGCTTCGTGCGTGGCGGCTGATGTTAACTGCGCTTGCTTCAACAAGTCCGTTACACCAATCAGTGATACAAGTGCGGTGTCTTTCAGCAAAACCAACCATTGGTTAGTTAAACCTGGTAGCGCGTGCCTTACTGCTTGTGGCAAAACAATGCGAACAAAAGCATGTGCTTGACTGATGCCGAGCGCACTTGCTGCTTCTCTCTGCCCTCTTCCAACCGCTTTCAATGCGCCACGTAGAGTTTGAGAAGCATAAGAAGCGAAGATCAATGACAACGCCACCACACCAGACAAGAACGGGCTAACTTCAATAAAGTCGCCGGTGATTAAAAACAGAACCTGCGTCGAACCAAAATAGATAAACAACACGACAAGGATTTCTGGCAAGCCACGTACAATCGTCACAAACGCCGTCATTGGCCATTTAACGAAAACGCGGCGAGACATTTCACCACTGGCGAATACCACTGCCAGAATCAAACCGACTAAAAGGCTTGTGAAGGCTAGCTGGACAGTCATCCAACTAGCTTGAACAAGCGATAAAGAGTAACCCGTTAGTGCCATATTACTTACCGAAGTACTTGTTGTAGATTACGTCGTATTCGCCGTTCGCTTTCACTGTTTTCAGTGCCGTATTCAGCTTGTTCACTAGCTCGTCGTTACCTTTGTTTACTGCGATACCGAAACCGTTACCGAAGTATTTAGGGTTAGTGACGTGCTCGCCCACGTACGCTAGGTTGTCTTCTTTCTTAAACCATTCTGCTACGACTGCTGTGTCACCGAATACAGAATCAATACGGCCATTCTTCATATCGATGAATGCGTCTTGGTAGCTTGAGTAAGGAACCGCTGTTACACCCGGCATTTGCTCAATCAAGTAGCTTTGGTGCGTCGAACCGTTTTGTACACCAACACGCTTACTTTCTAGTGCTTTTTGATCAGCCACTTTTTCTTTGATAGAAACAAACGCGGCTGAATTGTCGTAGTAAGGGTCAGAAAAGTTCACTTGCTCCAAACGCGCGTCAGTAATGTCCATTGCAGAGATAGCCGCATCGTAACGCTTGAATTTTAATGCAGGGATCAGGCTGTCAAAAGATTGGTTGTGGAAGGTACATTTTGCTTCCATTTCTTTACATAGTGCGTTCGCCAGATCCACATCGAAACCTTGGATTTGGTTGTTTTCATCCATGTATTCGAACGGTGCGTAAGTCGCTTCCATCGCGAATTTGATCTCTTCTTGTGCTGCTGCGTTCGCTGAGACGAGGCCGATTAGTGAAGCTAGTAGAATCTTTTTCATTGCAATACTCCGTGTGTACTTAGTGGGCTGACACTCGCAATGACAGCCGAGCTTATCTGTTAAATAGACTGAACTTTAAAAAACGTAATTTAGTGATTTAGATAATCGGCAAACTGAGTGGTTTGCGGATTAACAAATGCGTCGTGCGTGCCGTGTTCTACGATGTGTCCTTGTTCTAGGTATAGGACATGGCTAGCGATTTTCTTGGCGAAATCCACCTCGTGCGTCACAACTACTTGTGTAATTCCGGTTTCGCTTAAATCATTAATAATTTTGACCACTTGATTCGTGATTTCTGGGTCAAGTGCTGCGGTAGGCTCATCAAAGAGCAACACGTCTGGTTTCATCATCAGTGCGCGAGCAATCGCCACACGTTGCTGTTGACCACCAGAAAGCTGCATCGGCCATGCATCCGCTTTGTCTGCCAAATGCAGCGTCGCCAGAATTTGCATTGCCTGCTTCTTCGCTTCTTCTTTGTTCATGCCAGAGACTTTTACCGGAGCCTCAATTAGATTCTCCATCACTGTCATGTGTGGCCATAGGTTGTACTGTTGGAACACCATGCCCACTTTACGACGAAGCGCTAAACCTTGTTTCTCTTTGATTTCAGTTGAAAAGTCGAATGTGTCATCGGCGATGTTTAATTGGCCGTTATCCGCCCCTTCAAGAAGGTTAAGAACACGTAGTAGAGAGCTCTTCCCTGCACCACTTGGACCAAGTAACACCAACGTTTCTCCGCTTTCACAATTAAAACTGACATCGTGTAGAACTTGGGTATCGCCGTAAGACTTATTGATACTTTTAACTTGAATACTCATGCTGCCATACTGCATTAATTGTCATCTAGGAGTTATACTAGCAAGAAAGAGATTTTATGCAATAAAAATGTATAAAAATTTAGATTGTTAATTTTTTGTATAAGAAACAACCAACTCAGCAGAGTATATGACTGGTGCAATGAGTGGGGTTTTAACCGGATTTGTTGATCAAAAAAGCCCATAATTTCGATAGCTTAGAATTCCATTGGAGACTTAAACTGAAGCTCTGCAGCGCTATTGATTGAGAGCATCATTCCGAAAGAAAGTGACTGGTTGCATAAGCACCTTTCCCTCTCATTCTGAGAAAGATCTCGCGTAGCAAATCCCCTATCCTTCAAGATTCAAAATTGAGAATGTCCATACTTACTTTAGAAGAAGCTGATCCACAAAGATTATTCGAACCATAAAGAATTTATAAAGCAGTTACATTCCGGCCATTTCTTGAATTGGTCATACCTATCGCTAATACTTTTCTCGTATTTTGACTCGCAATTTGAGTTATCGACGTTTTTGATAGGGACAAGTCAATGATGAAGCCATATCGTTCTGCGCTGCTTGCGCTTGGTTCTTTGAGCCTTCTTTCGCCTACTATTTGGGCCAGCACTGCGCTCGTATTACCTGGATTACATGAGCAAGGTATCGATTTGCGAGATACTCCTGTTTCCGCTGCCGCGGCACTTGAATGGGAATTGGATAATGCCGATGTTGTATTTGGTGCTTATCAAAACAAAAGTGATAACGAACACGTCAACGCCATTGGTTACATGTACAACCAAAAGCTAGAGCTCAATTCGAGTTGGCTGGAAAACACAATTCGTAATCAAGCAGACTTAAATGGCATCGATTACGAAGATTACTTTCTGCATTTTTCTGAAGACACCATCATTGCAGAAGTCGATAAAACCCATGGTGAAAACACATTGCTCAATCGAAAACCAATGATTGTCGGTTATACAGCAAGTGCCGACCATGCCGGTTTTTCGCTCTACCAGCAACCGCCTTGGGATGCAGATGTGTTTGAACAAACCAATAATGGTGGCGCATTGTATGTCTACCATTCCGAGCAGTTCGACCGCTTAGTATTTAAATTCTCTCAGTTTGCTCAAGGCGGCACTTTCAAGATTGAGTACCCTTCTGCCGCCAATGCATTTGGTCAAGTATCGCAATGGAAAAGCGTCAATATTAAGAAAGACAAAACCGAAAACATGACCAAGAACCAAACCGTCATTTGGTCGGTTCCTTCAGATTGGATTCGAGCTACCACCCATGATGGTAGCGGATTGAGCTATGGCGGTGGTCAGTATTTTGGCTCGACGTTTTTGCGCGATGGAGGGCGTTTATACGCAATTAAAATTACTTGGCAAGGTGACAACGTCGATCATCGCCCTCGCTTAAAAGAAGTGAAGTTAAAAAACACTTTCAAGATCGTTAACCTGTCCGATGCACCAACAACAACGTACGACGGTCAATCTATTGAAGGGTGGCGGAAAATCCGTGGTTTTGACAAATCAGCAGACTTAAATCAAGACAACTATCTCTCTTGGAGTGAGTACAAAAATCGCACGAACAAGCAAGCCACTGCCCGCTTCCGATGGGAATCTCGCGTGATCCCATTTGGTCGTATGTGGAACCAAAGCTCATCATGGACACTGACCAATCTTGCCAATCCACAATTTGCTCAAGCAATGCATAACTATTATCAAACAGAGTGGGCACAACAAGGTTTGAATGGTGCTTACAATGACGATACGAACAAACTCATCGGTCCCAATCAGTTTTATGTTTACTCTGGTGGTACTGTTGAGGAACTAGGCTTTGTGGCCGGTAGTGAAGATGCCGATGAGCTCTATAAAGCACAGTTCTCGGCATTTTTAAACAAACTCGCGACACTGCACGTAGATTCGTTGATTGGCCTAAACATTGGGACAGCAAATCTGTACGGAAGAAATGGTCAGTCACACTTAATCAACGCCGGTTCATTGTATCTACGTGAGCACTATCTATTTCCTTCTACGGGCTTTAGCGGCTATGCCGGTTTAGCCAAATTTTGGGATAATTCAGCTCTAGCCAAAGCCGATCAAAAGGTGATTTTTCAAGCGACAACTCGTCATGGTCGCGTTCAATACTTTGGTAACACGGAAGAGAATTGGAAACAGGACCAATATTCTGCACTGGCCGCGTTCTATTTAAACCATCATCCTGACCGTAGCTACTTTAACCAATGGAACAGCAGTTATCAGTACGGAAGTAATAACACCACAGCCGATAACTTTTGGAAGGCTGGTGTACCAAAGAATATTGCTTATCAACCTAGTGCATTGCTTGCTATCGATTTAGGAGCCCCAGCGAATCAAGTCCCAGAGAATATGATGGCGACCCCGTTAATGATGTCCACCAGCACGCCTACTCCTTCGGATTACACCGTCATTGGTGATTCAACTATGAATGAAGTCGTTCATGCCGATCTTCCTGATGGGTTAGCTTACGTATTGCCTACCTATACATACTTTGCTTATCAGTCAGAAACCAATGTAGTCCCTCAAGGCCCAACAGAAATGGTGTTAGCTCGTGAGTTCAGCAAAGGCCGTGTGTTATATCGCACTGACTTTTTCGGTAAAAGTGCAGACTATTTCTCAGCGCCGAAAATCACCATCCATTTAGATAAGCCAATTAGACCAGTAGATAGAAACGGCGACATTGGTGAGTATGTATCGCAAATAGAGATTGGAGGTTATGAAGGGCTGTTTTTGCTGTATTGATAATAGTTTTTTAATCCTTCTTCCTGTCCTACCAACAGTCATTCTCAAATCATTTTTGACAGTGATTCAAAGACAGCGCTATTTATCCCTCTACACCGCAAGCCTACTATTTCCGTCACAAAGCAGTGCATGACTCCCCTTCGCACTGCTCCATAATAAGGATTTAAGTATGACTGGTACTCACGCGTCAAAAACGATAAAACTTGGTGTCACTAACCTTTCTTTCCACCGCGTTACCGCTTCTCTTGTTAGTCACGTGCTCAATGATATGGGCTTTGAGGTTGAGCGAGTTTATTCACCTCATGAAGAGAACTTTTCAAAACTCAAATCCGGTGAAATAGATATGCTTTCTTCGGCTTGGTTACCATCAAGTCACGGCATTTACAAAGCATCGGTAGAGGAAGTACAACCCTTGCTAGAACTGGGCTTACACTACGAACCTTACGCGCTTTGGGGTGTGCCAGATTACGTGCCTGAAGAACTGGTATCAGAAGTAAGCGACCTGACGAAACCAGAAGTCGTAGCGCAGATGAATTCGGATATTCAAGGCATCAACCCTGGAGCGGGCATTACACGCTTTTCGATTAAGATGATGGACGAATACTCGCTGACCGAAGCAGGTTACCGTTTCCACACAGGGACGGAAGAAGATTGCTTTACTGCATTTGAGAAGGCGGTAGAGAACAAACAATGGGTTGTCGTGCCACTTTGGAAGCCTCAATTTCTTCACTATAAGTACGCAATTCGAGAAATCGCAGAACCAAAAGGTTTGCTGGGTATTGTCGATAAAGCCGTTTTGCTATTGCGCCAAGACAAATCAGATAAATTTACTCAAGATGAGTTGAGCAGACTGGACGCGCTACGTTTCTCAAACGACATCATTGCGGAATTGGATTACAAAATCAGTCGTGAAGGACGAGAGTTAGACGCGGTGACACGTGAGTGGTTAGACAACCAGATCTAACAGGTTTTACTCAGTTTATAGTGCTTTGCCTTGCTTCCATTGCTAAATTGCTAAATTGCATGGCAAAGCACGTTGAGTTAGTACATGGTGTTCCCGTTTGCTGACTCTTTCGGGATTTCTTGCAAGGCATCCCAATGCTCGACAATCTTGCCATTTAAATCAAAGCGGAAGAAATCCATCGTCACGTATTCCACGTCATCAGGCCAAGTTTGGTGCGTATGCAGCGCCACTAAATTGCCCTCTGCGACGGCTCGAACAAACGTAATGTCTTTCTCTGGGTACTCTTCCTGCATTCTCTCGAAATAAGCGATAAAAGGATCAGGGCCATTACCCACTAATGGGTTGTGCTGAATATACTCGTCCCCTACGTAAAGCTCGACCGCTTTTCTTGGGTTTCCTCGATATGCCATCTCATAGAAAGCAATGGCATTGCGTTTGTTCTCTTCAATATCGATTTGCAAGGTGCTCATGGGGTTCTCCTATTCAACTCACGATCGTCTACAAAGCGTAGTCAAGAATTAAAGCGCGAAGCATTTCCCTCGTAACGAATAAACAAAAATGCCGCACTGTGTCATGCGGCATTTAGAGTTTGATGAGAAGTGCTCTTTACGATCAGTTGGTTGTTTTCTCAAATCTCGCGACAAGGCTGGTTTGGTCGAAATTACGATAACCTCGCACCATAATGCTGAACGTCCCTGCCGGTTTATTTAGAACACATTGTTCATTGCTCCCATTTTGAAATGGACGACAATCAAAGTTACTGACTGACACTTGATCGTTGTATTTCACAAAGAGATCCGCATCGCCACTTCTTGGCCCAGACAAGGAAATGGTCACCTTACCCTCCTCTTGAGTTTCAAAACTAAAGAACTGTTCCTCTCCATAGCCTGCTCGTAAATTCTCAACAGGTTCACCATCTTGTAAGGGGGTCACGCCAGTCGTGCTGTCCATGCTTGATTCAATCAAATAAGCGATAGCAAGCTTTGCAAAGTTGCTGACATGCGAGGCGGTCGGGTCTGAATTTTCCAACGTATCAAATTGGGTGTGAATATTTGGGTTGTAGTCTTCAAACAAACTTTCGAATGGCATGGCCGCCGGATAACCAGCATTGTGCCAGGAGGCATGGTCAGAACATGCATAGCCACAGCGATCAAACTGGTAGGTGATTTCAGGCGTGTACACATCAATCAACTCAGACAGAAATGCCGTCAAGTTACTATCGGTGTAATCGGTGATGAATGTAATATCATGCGCAGAACCGCTGTAATTGGTCATGTCTAATTGCAACACGGATAGCACGTTGGCTTTTTCGTCTTTCAGCATTTCAACAATGTCTTGCGAACCTCTCAGCCCAACTTCTTCCGCGGCATAGCCATAGAATTTGATGGTTCTGTCTGGCTGGATACCGCTGGCAATCATTAAGCGAAGTGACTCAGTCACCGTTGCAATACCAGAAGCATCGTCATCAGCGCCCGGAGAAATGGTTCCCTCTTCTGTCCATGCGCCAGCTGTTGAGTCGAGATGCCCACCCACGACAACAATTTCTTCGGGATATTTCGCACCCAGCAACGTCACTTCGACAGATTTTTGTGGGTAGCCGCGATGGGAAATTTGCTCCGCAGAAGCATAAGAGACACCTTCAATTTCTTGGCTCCAACGCGCCAGCAACCAATCAGAGGCTTCAACACCCGTAGCGGTGGTATAAAAACGATTGGTAAATGACGTCATGCCTTCTATGGTCTTCACCAAGTTCGTCGGCTCTACTTGATTGATGAGAGCCTCAACCGTGTCATGATGGCTGATCATCGGTTTGTTAAACGTCTTCAATGTGGTTGGCATGGTTGCGGCTTTCAATGCACTGGCTTTGTCTGGGTGCACCATATACCCACCACAGCGATGTTTTTCATGATGCATGTGACTGGATAGCGTCGCTAACTGATCTGGCGATATTTTCGCGACCACAGCGGGACGAGCACCAAAGAAATCAGAATAAACCGTGGCTCCGTGTTTGGTAATCAGATCCAACGCATCCGCATCGGTGGTGATCCAAACTTGTTCTTGCTGGGTCAATTCATTGGCTACAACACTGCTGCTCAACGTACTGCTCAACAATGCCAATGCTAAAAGACTCTTTTTCATGTTGGTATTTTCCTTTACTAACCTTACTGACGAAAAAAGGGCTCCGTCTGGAGCCCTTTTGCTATTGTGTTGTTATTTGTTTGGTTTGATGAATCGGTAACGCTTGGTTTCAGAACATACGTTGCCCGATGTACATACTTGGTATTCCACGTCGATAGTGCCATTGTGTTCAAACTGGTCGACGTAAGACTTAAAGTCTGTTGCACCTACGTTCTTGCCATTACGTTTAACAATGAAGTAATCGTTAGTGTCATACTTCCAAGACAGCTTCACGCGAGCTTTACCATTCGGGAACTTGTTACCGAAGTTGAGTTTGAGCGGGAACGCATCTGTTTGGCCTTCTTCAATCGTCACCGTTTGTGTGGTTGATGTCGCACTGCCTGCATCGTCAGTGACGGTTAACGTCACCGCATAATCACCAGCTGCCGCATAAGTGTGCGTCACCACTTCGCCGGTTTGCGCGCTACCGTCACCTAGGTTCCATTGGTAAGAAACGATGCTGCCGTCGCTATCGCTACTGGTGCTATGAAGTGTCACCGCTTTGCCAGAGACAGACTGATCAAACGAGGCTACTGGAGGAAGGTTTGCACTGCTATCGTCGTACGTTGCCGTTAGCTCTGCACCGTCATACTCAGCGTAACCAAATACGTTCACGGTATAGCGACCTTGCTCTGGGTTCTCAATCACACAAACTTCATCACTAACAGACAAGCTAGAACAAATGTTTTCATTCGAGCTTGGTGCGTAATCTAAACCAACGTAAATGTCTGGGTCACCGTTTGGCACCGTTAGATTGATCGTAAGTTGAGGTTTGCCTTCCGGCACTTCGATATCAAAATAGGTTTTCGACCCAGTTGCGCCATCTACGGTCACTGATTGACCGTTTTCAAGACGCTGATATTCTGGCTCTGGCGGCAGTGGCGGCTCAGCACATGGCTCAACACCGACAATGCCGAATGCATCCATAACCGCAGACGCGTCATACCCTAGGTCGTTTGCTGCGTTCTTGACGCCACATGCGCCTTGCCAAAAGTCACTATCTTGTGACCAGTAGATTTGGTTCGCGAGCACAAACAATTCAAACGCCTTTTTGGTATCCCAACCCGATGTCGTTGCTAAGTGGTAGAAGGCTTTGTTGAAAACACCCGAGCTGTAATGCACATTCAAACCATCATAGTAGTCTTGTGCATGGTTGATGGAAGAGCCATCTCGTGAAGGATCATCCATGTAACGCAATGCCCCATCCTCTTTAAAGATGTCTTTGCCGACCATCCAGTCATTCTCGCCCTTCATGTAAAACTCGGCAGCTTCGCCAGCCATATCTGAAAAGGCTTCATTCATACCGCCAGATTGATTGGCATAAACCAGCCCCGAGTTTTGCTCGGTAAAGCCGTGGCTCACTTCATGAGCTGAGACATCAAGGCTGACCAATGGGTAGAAGTAACTCTCACCGTCACCAAACGTCATCGCTTGGCCGTCCCAGAACGCGTTTTCGTAACCCGTTCCATAGTGGACACGCATCATCAGTTTAAAAGTAAGTGGCGCAGTATCGAACCAGTTTTTGTACATATCGAACACGATATTGCCAAAGTAATGGGCATCATTCAGTGGAGAGTAAGCACCGTTTATTTCTTGGAATTCATTGCGCGGGCACTCATAACTGTATGGTGTAGAACCTTCAGTTGCACCATTTAGGTTAACCGTGACAACGTTCTCCGACTCCATCACACAGTTGGTGCCATCTTCTTGGACATCAAGAAAATGATAATCCGTACCATACTCATACATGCCTGTTTTTTCATTACCACCTGGGCCGGTACCAATTTGCGCATGTGCAATCCCTTCCCAACGATCGATAACTTCGCCGCTGTGCGCATCTAACATGGTAAATGGGCGAGAAGGTTGAAGGCTGTTTGCTAGCAGATAGGAAACTACGTAAACCAATCGCGTTTGTTTGCCATCTTGATAAATGAATAACTCATCTTCGACGTTTCTTAGAAATTTGCCTGCGATACCTTTATTCTCAAGGTTCTTTGACGCAACTTTTAACGCTTCTGCTCGGTTCAATTTAGGCTTTACAAAGCTTCGGTCTAAATCGTTCACACGTAAATAATCGCCTTGTACGGCCTTTAAAGCACCGCCTTTAAAACTTTGAGTCGCATTAAGCGAATGCCCCCATACGGGAATGCCCCAAACATTTTGTTGAATCTTTACCTTGTAAATACCACGCTTCTTTAGGTAGATGCTCTTAACTTGTTTAAAGCTAGATGCATTATTAACACCTAATTGCGAATTAAGCCCAGAGAAGTTGGTAAAGTTCACTGGCTTATTTAGTGTGACTGATTCACCTGCATGTACTGACATCGTCATTACACCTGCAACAGCGATAGCTATCAGACGTTTCTTGATTTTCATTTATCTATCTCCTTGATGTATTCGAGTCGAATCTATCAGAAAAAAAACACACCGAAGTCGATAATTAAAATCAATAAAATAGTTGTGATACATCAATTAAATAAATTCATGCAACTGGTAAAAATAAAAATTACAATTTTATGACAAGGTCTTTTTTTAGGAAAAAAGATCTCATTTATAAAATGTGGAAATATTATTTTTATCACTAGATATTTTTGTTTAAAAATATTGTTTGTTTTATCCAATTATGAATAAGGCATACTACTAACACTAAATGATTAGAAATACATAAGGAGGGGCAATACTGAACCAAGCGGTGAAGTTAGCATAATTGACTTTATAATTTCAAATACAAAAACCAATAATCAAATATCACTCTTAAATTCAGAATGAATGCCATCCCAATTAAAAACCACCACTGAGATTATGATTATAATCGCACTAAAGACTGTTTAATTTAAATGACTAAGTAATACTAAAGTAGATACCAACCACTATAAGCCACATTAAAATAAAGGTCATTAGAAGAAAGTAGTCAACATAGAGAATATAAAAACAATAACTCTGAATAGATAAATTACAAATAAGATAATAACAAACAGGTTTTAAACAAGAGGTAAAAGGATAGATTTATTAAAACCATTAAAAACAAAGACTATGTTTATTGATAGGACAAAATCAAACAAAGTGGATATAAATATAACCACCAAAGTTCGTTATATTTAATAATATTAACAACGGTGGAGTTACCTAAGGAAGAGAGCAACGTTAAGAAAATAAAAAAGGCTACCCTTGGGTAACCTCACACTTTTATTCGTTAATGCATCAATATCAAACTAATTCGCCTGCACCTTGAATAGAACGTTCACTGTTCTCGACAAGGAAAACCGTAGCAGTTTGCTTTAACGTCTCCCACTCGGCATCTTCGACAGCAATACCCTCGTCCCAAGATTGCTTTTGTGCACGGCTCAGTTCTTCCCCTTCTATGTGGATGGAGTACCCTTGTGAGCTTGCTTCGATATCAAAATCATTGACGGAGAGCTCAATTGTCATGCTGTGGTAATCCGTACTGTGATCTTCCACTTGGTCAGAGAAAAAAAACCTCTGGTGCAATATGCCCTCGGTTAAGTACATACAAGGTGCGTTTTGGGCTAGTCCCGTTTACCCATTGAGCACGACAGGCAATCCCCTTTGCTGAAAGCCTTGCGAGCTCACTGTATGCTAACCATCGATTGTGACATTGTTTGAGTGTAATGGTGACCGATTTCGTGTTAATCATTTTCTCAAGTGCAAAGTCCAACACTGCAGGCAGATGACATGCGACGCTACCATTATGCAATTCGATTTCGATGCTTGAATCCGTATTTCCTGTAATAGTCACTGCACAATCGGAGTCCAAATTAAGGAATAAACTCGCGTTGTTAAAGTGACGAACACCATTCAACCCAACCATCTGTAAATCGGCAACCATATTGGCAATCACATCGGCTTCACCACAATGGCGACGCATACCAAGAAAGGCTTTGTTTACTGCTGCTACCAGCTCGTTATGCGAGACGATCATAATGCAAAACCTCTACTGATTTTTTGATTGTCACTTTGCGCGATTTCTTCACGCTCGGGCATGATGGGAAAGATCCATGTATCGTTATAAGCTGGGTCACGAACCTCATCCAAGAGCGGCGCGCCTTGGAAGAAGGTTACGCGCACCCATCGGTCTGAACGCGGGTCAAACTTGGTCGCGCCAAACACAGCTAGCTTGCAGCGTAGCAAATGCATTGGCAGCGCATCTTCTCGCAGCACATTCATTTGAATGTCGCCCATTTCACGGTTACCAAGGGTCCATACTCGTCGTGTAATCGCTCGGTATTGCGGATTTTGCAATAAGAATTCCGCAAGTGATGTTTCAGGCAGACATTTCAACAATGCATGGTAGTAGCGATTAACTTGTCGACCTATATCGAGTGGCAACTCACGTTCTTCACCGATTTCTTCCCCACGAATGCCTAGTCTCGGTTCTTCTTTGTCTTGTGAGCGATACCAGAACCAATAGTTGTTCTCTGGTAACGTGTAGTCGGCATCGATTGACCAACGGTATTTGCTCTCTAGTATTTGCAAAACATCTTGAACGCTTTTTCCACCAGGAATAGAGAGTGACTCATCGGTGTTCATTTGGTTTTCAAATTCATCAACCAAAGGCGGGTAAAGCTCGATCAAACATGAAGTTAGGATTTCTTGGGCTTCCAAACTCATGGTTGTGGTTTGTTTGATCAAGCTTGCCCAATTCGAGTGCTCTGCCATCAAAGCATTTAAGTTAATTTGTAGCGCTTGGAGATCCGCAATCGCTTGATGATTAAGCTGATCTTGATGTTCATTGATTGTTATCACTTGCTCTAAGTGTCGCTGTGCTTTTTTAAGCAGAGCTTTTAACGGCAGCTCTAACTCGGTAGGTTCACATGGCATGGCAAGTACATTGGCAATAGCACGCTCACGTGATGTCATCCACTGGTCAACAATACATGGATGGTTGATTAAATATGGCGCCATACCCAAGCCAGTTGCGTTCCCTACACCGAGATAGCGCTGCAGACCTTTGTGAAGTGCAACAGCATTATCTCCGCCTTTTTTCGCAGCAAGGTAATGAACCCAATCTAAACTGAATTCACGCAGCATATAAACGGCACACATTTGTGCACTGAACGATTGGTTGAAATCAGGGTTGTTCTCCAGCAGTTTAAAATCGGCAATACCAAATTTACCGTTACCATAAACGGCGGTGGTTCTTAGGATGTAACCCACTTCTGCCAGTTCCGAAGGCTCTGGCTGCTCACCTTTAGAAAGCGCATTCACAATGTGTTCAAACACACGAACACTCTTATTCGCACGAGCAAGAACAAGCACATTGTTTGGATTGCGCCCCGCTTCTTGCAAAGGCACATTGGCTCGAAGTTGCTCTAACAACTCAACATTAACTTCACCTTTGACCAGCGCAAAGGTTACGTCCCATTTTTCAGCAATGACTCGGTCGTTACGCTCTTCATCAGCAATTTCATCGCAAAAAACAACCAAGTGATAAATGTGTTCCGGCGTCGCTAATTTGTAAATTACATGACCAAAACCGCGTGGACACAATTGCCACTCATGCTTGCTCACTCGCCATTCCTGACTCGCCATTTTTCGGATCAAACTTCGCACAAAGCTGATTCGATTTTGGTGCATAGCCCCTAGCCTGTCTGGCGCCATCACAATTGCAGCGTTGCGAAGTGTTGTTTCAGTGTAAGTAGAACGATGTGCATCCATTTTGCTCACCACCTATTTTTTATTGTAAGAATAAGGGCTTGTGCGGGTGTGGGGAGGATTCACCCACACAAGCGCCACGTTATTGGGTTTGATCTTTTTGTTATAACCGTTGTTATAGCCCTTGCTCTTTCGCCATCTTCATAGCGATCTGCGGTGCATTCCAAAGTGACGGTAACAGAATTAATGACACTGGAACGGCTGTAATCACGATGAAGGATTGCAGGGCTGATATACCACCAGAGCCAAGTGAGATGAGAATCAACGCCGTGATACCCATAGCCACTCCCCAGAAAGTACGAATAATCGCATTTGGTTCTGTCTCACCACTGATCACAACGCTGATGGTGTACGTCATTGAGTCACCGGTAGTAACGATGAAGATGGTGGTCAAAATCAAGAACAAGATAGAAATCAGCATCGGCATTGGCAGTTGTTGTGTTACCGCAAGCAATGCCCCAGGTAAGTTAAAGCCTTCAAACGCGGCACTGACACTGCCAGGGTTTGCGATCTCAAACGCTAGACCAGAGCCACCGACAATGGTGAACCAGAAACACGTCGTAAGCGGCGCGATGATACTGATGGTCGTAATCAATTGACGAATACTTCGACCGCGGGAAATGCGTGCGATAAAGATCGCCATCATTGGCCCATAGCCTAAGAACCATCCCCAGAAGAACACTGTCCACCAGCTCAACCAACCTTCATCACCACGGTAGGTCGCCATTGGGATAAAGTTGTCCAACATACTACCTACACCTTGAATATAAGCATTAAAGATGAAATCTGTCGGACCGAATATCAGGATGTAAACCATCAACGCCATTGCCAATATTACGTTGTATCGGCTAAGCATTTGCATACCACGATTCAGACCACTTAATGCTGAAACGGTGTAAAGTACGATGGCAAACAAAATGATGATCAATTGCGTGGTAAAGCCATCTGGGATATCAAATAGCACATTTAACGCGTAGCTAACCTGCAAACCTAAGAAGCCGATTGGACCAATCGTCCCTGCCGCTACAGCAATGATGCAGCACGCATCAATCAAAGCACCTGTTTGGCCTTTCAGTGCGCGTTCACCCAATATTGGGTAAAGTAAGATACGAGGTTTAAGCGGCAAGCCTTTATCGTAGTGAAGGTGCATCACCACGATAGACGTCAAGCTGCCAACAATTGCCCACGCTAAGAATCCCCAGTGCATGAAAGACTGTGATAAGGCATTCACCGCACCTTGCTGTGGATTTTCTTGTGGGCCATACAATGGCGGCGGACTCACGTAATGCGCAATTGGCTCTGCAGCTGCCCAAAAGACACCACCACCCGCTAGTAAGGTACAAAAGATGATTGCCATCCAGCGGAAGCCGTCCATTTCAGGCTTGGTCGTTCCACCTAACATCACCTTGCCTGTTCGCCCTGCTGCCAAACCAAGACCAATAAGAAAAGTGAGAAGAAGCAGTAATTGCCAATATGGACCGAAGACTTTTACCGACCACGCGAATCCAGTATTAACCAGTGTTGAAAGGAGTTCTCCATCATACAGTGCGATGGCAACGAACAGGGCAATAAAGCCGCCGCTATACCAAAGTGCGGGATTACTAAGCCCCAACTTATCAGGTGAGTTTTCTTTTGCTGTTGTGTCGTTGTGATTTGCTTGTGACTTCTTTGATGGCACGCTCATCGTTGAAGCTTTCACGCTATTGGTTAAATCAGACATACTCTGACTCCAGAGGTTCATTGCAGCTGCCATTGAACGGCTACAAACAGTGACTTTAACACCCGCCTATTATTGTTTTTTAACGGGCTATTCCTTGTTTAGTTGGGTTAGCTCTCTCTTGCCTCCAGACCTTCTGTGAGGAAGTTGAACCAGTTTTCACCCAGAATTTTTCCTGCCTCGGATTCAGTAAATCCGTGGCGCATTAAGCCGTTGTAAATGTTTTCCATGCCTTTGCTGCCGCTGAACCATGGCAACGCATCTGGCCAACCAGAGTTGTTTGCTGAGCCTTCGCCATAATCCATAGCTTTCGACCAACGACCGTTGCGCATCCACTCAAGCACTTGCTGTGGTTGGTTTAAACAAAGATCACTGCCGATACCTAAATGATCCACACCGAACAGGTCAGCAGTTTTCGCGACCATTTGGCAGAAATCTTCAAGTGTGCACTGGCTACCATTTGGTAAGTGGAATGGGTACAAACTAAAGCCAATCAAACCACCTCGTTCGGTGAGTGCTTTGATGACGGTATTCGATTTGTTGCGCAGCGCATCGTGAGCAAAGGTTGGATTCGCGTGGCTGATACAAATTGGGCGAGAAGAAAGGTCTATCGCTTCCAACGTTGAGCGCTCTGCACTGTGGGACATGTCGATGATCATACCGACACGATTCATCTCTTCGATGGCTTGTTTACCGAAACGTGTGACACCCGAGTCATTCTGCTCATAGCACCCCGTCGCCAATAAGCTTTGGTTGTTGTACGTCAGCTGCATAATCAGCAAACCTTGGCGACGCATGACTTCTATTAAGCCGATTTCATCGTCAATTGGGGAGCAATTCTGCGCACCAAAAAAGACGCCAACCTTACCCTCTGCCTTTGCTTTCTCGACGTCAGCCATCGAGTAAATAGGCATAATCAAGTCTGCATTTTGTTCGAATCTCAGGTTCCATTCGGCAAAGCGAGTTAAGGTTTCTCGTGCGTTTTCGTGATAAACGATCGTTGCATGTACAGCCGTAATGCCGCTCGCCTTCAGCGTTTGGAAGTATTCTCGATCCCAATTGCAGTACTGCAATCCGTCAATCACAATCCGTTGTTGGTACATAACCACTCCTTAAACGTTAATGAGCCTTTAAGGTTGGGCAGCGGAATGCTCGGCTGCCCTATTTCACTTAGTAAGGACGTTGATAAGCGGTTTTCACCACGGTGTAGAACTCTTTTGCGTATTGACCTTGCTCGCGTGGACCAAAGCTCGACTCTTTACGACCACCAAACGGCACGTGGTAATCCGTTCCTGCGGTTGGTAGGTTGACCATCACACAGCCAGTTTGTACCTGCTGTTTGAAGATGGCGCTGTTACGAAGGCTTTGTGTGATGATGCCGCCCGTCAAACCAAAGCGAGTATCGTTCGCTACTGCAATGGCTTCATCCAAATCAGAGACTCGAATCACACTTGCCATTGGCGCGAACACTTCTTCTTGGTTCACTTCCCAACTGTTTTGCGTATTGAGGAAAAGGGTTGGCGACATGTAGAAACCATCATGTGCTAAGTTCAAGCGCTCGCCACCGAACGCTAACTCCGCACCACTTTGGCGTGCTTTCTCAATCCATTCGAAGTTCGCATTCAATTGGTTTCCATCCACCACTGGCCCCATGAAGATGCCTTCTTCTAATGCGTGGCCAACTTTAAGCTCACTCATTCGTTTGATCAGTGCTTCAACGTAAGCATCGTGAATACCATCCATGACGACGAGACGAGATGACGCGGTACACTTCTGACCTGCACCAGAGAAAGAGCCTGCAATGGTTGCTTCAACTGCAATTTGAATGTCTGCATCATCGGCAACCACAAGTGCATTCTTACTGCCCATTTCTAACTGGCAACGGACAAAATTCGGTGCCGTTGCTGCCGCTACTTTACGTCCGGTATCAACAGAGCCAGTAAAGCTCACACCATTTACGTCTTTCGAGTTGATAAGCGTGTTACCTACTTGCGATCCACTGCCCAACACAAGGTTGAATGTGCCTGCAGGTAAGCCTTGACGATGGATAATCTCAGTCAGTGCAACCGCACTTGCTGGCGTTAAGTTCGCAGGCTTCCAAATGACGCTGTTGCCGAAAGCAAGCGCTGGCGCGATTTTCCATGCAGCTGTAGCGGTTGGGAAATTCCAAGGAGAGATAATGGCGATAACGCCAACAGCTTCGCGAGTTACCTCAACGGAAACGCCTGGACGGACGGAAGCCGCGTTATCGCCAATTTGACGCAGCACTTCAGCCGCAAAATATTGGAAGAATTGACCAGCACGGTAGATCTCACCGCGACCTTCTGCAAAAGGCTTACCTTCTTCACGAGAAAGCAACGTACCAAGTTCATCACAACGGGCAATCAACTCATCACCAATTGCTTGCAATACCGCTTGTTTACGCTCAATTGGCGTTTTTTCCCATTCGGGCTGTGCAACTTTAGCAGCTTGAATCGCTTGCTCTACTTGCGCTCCACTCGCCTGTGCAAAGTGACCTAAATTTTCACTGATGTCTGAAGGGTTAATGTTGGCAATCGTATCAACGCCCGATTGCCATTCGCCTGCAATATAGAGGGATTTTTCTGCTTGAACATTATTGATAAAAGTCATTGCTCTGTCCTTGTTCTTCCTGACGTCCAGTGGTCTTCCACCAGTTCATTAATCTGACTTACAAAACCAACTAAGTATTGGCTCTGTGCTTTTATAATTTACTCGGGCTGGCTCGCCGATGCGTACACCACAAATTCCACCAGCATTTCTTCGCGAGCTAATCCTGCTACCACCATCGCGGCACGGTTTGGATAAGGCGCCTCAAAATACTCCGCGTACACTTGGTTAACCGTTTTGAGATATTCACGATCAGTCACGTAAATCAGTACTTGTAAAACGGAGTCTAACGATTCACCCGCGCACTCTAAAGTATGGACGAGGTTATTGAAGGTTTGGCGTGTTTGCGCTTCGATACCACCCTCTACAACAGCACCTGTATCATCAATCGGAATTTGTGCCGTGTATAAAGTGCCATTGTTAACGATGGCCCACTCGAGTGGTGCTTTAGAAGCAAACAATGCGGTTTTGACTGGGTATTTTTTCGTAGAAGTATTCACGTGCCTTTCAACCTTTGTAACAACCTTGTTTCAAGATAGTTAAATACTGCACATTGACAGGCGATAAATCGAACGGTAAATTTTTTACATTTGATAAGAAAAATCTATCACCTTATTAAGACTAAGGTAAATAAAGGGATTGCAGAGGTTTCGCCATGAGTATCAAGCTTCAACAATTAAAGCATTTTGTGATGGTGGTCGAGGAAGGTGGTTTTCGAGCGGCATCACATAGAGCGAACCGCTCGCAAGCGGCGCTGTCAACGTCGATCAAAGAACTGGAAAAAAACCTAGGGCAAACGCTGTTTGAAACGGGCAACAAATCCAAGCTCACTCCCTTCGGTGAAATCTGTTTACCTAAAATTATTCAATTTCTCAACATCTACAGTGCATTGGATAATGACTTGAAAGCCGCCGCCGCGGGCCAACAAGGTCGGGTACGCATCGCTAGCGTTCCCTCCGTTGCGGCTAAATTGATTCCAAGTGTTTTAGGTGCGTTTTGCGAACAGTACCCAAACGTTGAAGTCAGCTTGATTGATGATAACGCAGCTGGCGTCGAAGCGCGTTTGTTATCAGGGGAAGTCGATTTAGCATTGGGTAACCCATCACATTTAGACGAAGGCGGCATCGAGTTTACCCCGCTAATCTCTGACCCCATTGGCGTGGTGTGTTTGAAGGATAACCCTATCGCTCAGCATCCAGAAGGAATCGAATGGCAAACACTGTTAGAACAACCTTTTATTCGAAACGGGACTTGTACCCTACTCGATCCCACTCCTGCACGCGCGCTAAGTGAACAAGCTTTGTATTCTGTTGAAAACATCACGTCTTTATTCTCAGTTCTTGAGCTTGGTATTGGTGTCACCACCTTGCCCAAATTAGCGTTCCCGACCAACGAAACTCGACTGGTTTGGATTCCACTGATCGATCCACCTTTAGAAAGACAAGTTGGCATCTTTACTCTGACGGATAGAACCATCTCCCCTCAGGCAAAAGCGTTTCATGATTTGTGCATTCATTACTTGAACTACCAAGAAGAAGTCGAAACTTCATAAGCATAACTCACAACTAAAAAAGCCCCTGACACGTTAATCATCAGGGGCTTTTTAAAATTTCATGCGTCAAAACACGTTACTTTCTGCGCTTGTAAACCACGCAGAAGTTGCCGCGCTTGGTGCGACACTTAGAGCAACGTTCGCAGTCCACTTCGGCGCGGTTACCGTCTTTCCAGCGCTTGATCAATTGTGGCTCTGCCAATAACGGACGAGAAAGCGCGAAGAATTGAATCTTAGTGTTTTCAGCCAAGTCTTCAATCGCACAGAAGTCGTTTAAGCCACCTACGGTAATCACAGGTACGTTCACGTCTTGGCTGATCACTTGACCGTACTCGTGGAAGTAGCCTTCTTCTTGTAGCGTGTAACCGTCGAACGATTCACCTACCATGGTGCTTGCGTTGCCATGAATGTTACCCGATACGATAATCGCATCCACGCCCACTTCTTCTAGCTTCTTACAAACAATGCGCGTTTCATCGAACGTCAAACCGCCATCGAAGAACTCTGTTGCTGTCAGTTTCACCAGAATCGGGAAATCGTCACCAACTAGCTTGCGCGTTTCGGCATAAATCTCCATAAGGAAACGCATGCGGTTCTCAAGGCTGCCGCCGTATTGGTCTTCGCGACGATTGTAATATGGGCTCAAGAACTGGTTGATCAAGTACGTGTGCGCCGCGTGGATTTCTACACCATCAAAGCCAGAATCTTGTGCACGCTTGCTCGCTAGCGCAAATGCTTTAACGATGTAGTCGACCTCATCTTGAGTCATCGCTTTGCCTTCAGTTTTGGTGCCGCGCTCTGGCACTTCACTTGGAGCAAAAATCACACGCTCTCCAACGTTGAAGGTCGTTTTTGTGCCACCGTAAGCGACCTGCATGACGATCTTAGAGTCATGCTCATGGACAAGGTCAGTCAGCTTTTTGTATTCATCGATGAAAGAATCGTTGTAGATCCCCATCATGCCTGCGTTCGGCTTCTCTTCTTCTACGATGTTTGCGTAGCCAGTAACGATCAGGCCCACTTCACCTTTGGCAAGTTCTTCATAAATGTCGTACAACTTCTCGGTCATGTGACCGTCTTCTGTTGCCATATTTTCCCACGTTGCACTGCGTACAAAGCGGTTCTTTAGTGTCATGTTGCCAATGCGGGCTTCTGAAAACAAAATGCTCAAGTCCAGTCCTCTTAAAATCTGTCTTTTTAGTTCTACATACCCAAGTGACTTCAAGATGCAGGATTCAGAGCGTTGTCATTGATTCGAGGTCAAGGAAAACAACGCAGCGGAATAGCCAGCTCTTTCCAAGTTGTTTGAAGCAGAGATCGAATTAATGACACGCTCCCGAAGGGCGAGTTGTCTTGGCTCGTATACTTTGTTGTCGATTATTGATTTAGAGTAACTAGATCTTCAAATCGCCGCCGCGTCTACGAACCAAGTCATTCTCGCTGAAGCAAGCATCTCGAGGTTACTTGGGTATAGATCACTACCGAGCAGGAACGAAAAAGGAACAGCGATACACAAAGCATGGCTGTTCCTTCTCTGAATTTCTGTTCAGTGCGATGAGCGACGCGAACCTTACCGCCGAAACTGCGGCAAAACTTTAATCTGGATTAAGGTTTGGTGAGATAGATCACCGATTCCGCATTCATTGGTTTTGTTCTCATCACAACTACTGATGTCATCAATCGTTAACTCAGATTTACTTTCCTCTAATGAATAAACGGCAGTGGAATCAACTCTAAGCCAAGCATGCCGCTGATGCTCATTACGACCAATAACGACACCTTAAACACCGCTTTGGACCATTGGATGTAGTTGTTGTAATTCACTTTTTGGAATGTCACTCGTGTCCACATAAAGCACACCGCTGCCGAGACCGCTAAATACTCGTACCCAGCTTCACCCAACATAAACAATCCGATAGCAACTACACCAAAAGCAACCACGTACGCTTTCATATGCTGATGCGCTTTAGCGATCCCCTCTTTAACAGGAAGTACTGGAATGCCTGCGTCACGGTAATCTTGCATGCGGAACATGGCAATCGCGTAGGAGTGCGGCATCTGCCAGAGACAAAACATGATGAAGAGTAAGATCGCTTCTAAGCTGATGTAGTTCGTCACCGCAAGGTAGCCCACCAGCGGAGGAACCGCGCCAGAAATGCTGCCGACTAAGGTGCCGTAGACTGAATTTCGCTTGTACCACATGGTGTAGAAGAAGACGTAAAACACGTAACCCAAGAGTACAACCACAGCCGAGAGCGGATTCACTAGTTGAAACAGTAACGCTGTGCCATTCAACAGCAATACCAAAGCGTAAACAAACGCCGCGTCGATGTTGATGTTTCCCATCACCAATTCACGGTTTTGTGTGCGCTTCATTTTTTGGTCGATATCGCGGTCGAAGATGTTGTTCACCACGCATCCTGATGCAATCACAAGCCCGACACCAACTAACGTTGTCAGCAACAACAGAAAGTTAGCGGGTTCTGATTTTGCGGCGAGGAAGAACCCCGCCGCAACAGAAATCAGGTTGCCGAAAATGATGCCCGGTTTAGTAATAGACAAATAACTTTTCAGCATACCCTAGCCTACAACTTCATGTTGACGTTCATGTTGTAGATGATCCAGATCGAACCAGCGATCAGAATCAACACAACGATGGCGGTAAACATCAGTGACACCACGTTCCACTGACCTTCTGACGTTTTCACTTCCATGTGCAGGAAGTACTTAAAGTGCACGAAGATCTGCACAATCGCACAACCAAATAACACAGCATAAGTTGCGGTATCTGGCAGCACTTGCGCCCACACACAGTAGAAAGGAATCACGGTCAGGATCAGAGACGCAATAAAGCCTTTTACGTAATCAGAGGCACCTGTATCTAGATGTTGTTCCATTACATAACCCCCAATAAGTAAACGATGGTGAATACACAAATCCAAACGATGTCTAGGAAGTGCCAGAACAAGCTCAAGCACTGGAATCGCATCGACATATTATCGTTCAAGCCTTTGGTTGAAAGTTGGTGGTAGCACACGGCTAGCCAGATCAAACCAAAGGTTACGTGCAAACCGTGTGTTCCGACCAAAGTGAAGAACGCAGATAGAAATGCACTTTCTTGTGGACCATAGCCTTCAACAATCAGGTGATGGAACTCGTACACTTCCATTCCGATAAAGCCAGCGCCAAGTAAGAAGGTCACTTTTAACCAACGTTTTAACCCTGTAACGTCTTTGCGCTTCATCGCAATCATGCCGAAGCCAAACGTGATACTGCTGAATAGCAGCAACATGGTTTCTACAAACACGAACGGCAGTTCGAAAATGTCTTTACCGGTTGGACCCGCAATAGAGCCGCTTTCTAGTACTGCGTAAGTCGCGAACAAGGTCGCAAACAATACACAGTCACTCATTAGGTAAATCCAGAAACCAAACAGCTTAATGCCAGCAGAATCATGGTGATGATCGTGGTCGTGAACCGCAACATTAGCTTGCATAGGTCACCTCCAGATCGTCTTTCTTATCGTTGTCTTTCACTTCGTTTTTCTTCGCTTCTTCAAGTTGAGCTCGACGCTCCGCTTCAATCGCTTTGATTTCTTCTACTTCAACGTAGTAATCCACGTCGTCGTTGTAGCTGTGTTGGATACACGTCACGATGATGCCAACAAAGCTTGCTGCTGCCAGCCACCAGATGTACCAAATCATCGCGAAGCCAAACACCAATGCCCATGCAGACACATAGATACCTGTTGGAGTGTTCTTCGGCATGTGAATGCGTTCGTATTCCACTTCTTTGGTTGGATCGAATTCGCCACTCTGTTTTTGGTACCAGAACCCATCTAGAACGTCGCCTTTTGGTAGGTGCGCAAAATTGTAGAACGGCGGTGGTGAAGACGTCGCCCACTCAAAGGTACGACCGCCCCATGGGTCACCCGTTAGGTCACGGTTTTGTTCGCGGTCACGAACACTCACGTAGATTTGAATGAACTGACAAGCTACGCCAAGCGCAATCACTGCCGTACCTGCTGCTGCAACTGCCAACAATGGGAAGTACTCTGGGTTAAGGTCTTGGCTTAGACGACGCGTCATGCCCATAAAGCCCAGTGCATAAAGCGGTAGGAACGCCATTAGGAAACCAACGATCCAGCAAATGAATGCACGTTTGCCCCATGTTTCGTTCATGGTGAAGCCAGTTGCTTTCGGGAACCAGTATGTGATTGCAGCGAAACAACCGAATACCACACCACCGATGATTACGTTATGGAAGTGCGCAATCAGGAACACTGAGTTGTGCAGAACAAAGTCCGCGCCCGGTACTGCCATTAGTACGCCCGTCATACCACCTACAGAGAAGGTAATTAGGAAGCCAACCGTCCACATCATCGGAGTGGTAAAGCGGATTCGGCCTTTGTACATGGTGAATAACCAGTTGAAGATCTTCACCCCGGTCGGGATAGAGATAATCATGGTGGCGATGCCGAAGAACGCATTCACATTCGCACCTGAGCCCATGGTGAAGAAGTGATGCAGCCAAACGACGAACGCCAAAATCGTAATTACGATGGTCGCCCATACTAGTGAGGTGTAACCAAACAGCTTCTTGCGTGAGAAGGTTGCCGTTACCTCAGAGAACACACCAAAAATAGGCAAGATCAGGATGTACACTTCTGGGTGACCCCATGCCCAAATCAGATTGACGTACATCATTACGTTGCCGCCAAGATCATTGGTGAAGAAGTGCGTACCGATGTAGCGATCCAACGTCAGTAGCGCGATCGTTACAGTTAGGATTGGGAATGAAATGATGATTAGGATGTTGGCACACAGGGACGCCCACGTGAACACTGGCATCTTCATCATTGGCATAGACGGTGTACGCATGCGCAAGATGGTTGCGAAGAAGTTCACGCCCGTCAGCGTGGTACCGACACCAGATATTTGCAGTGCCCATATCCAATAGTCTACCCCGACTCCTGGGCTTGCTTCGATACCAGACAGTGGCGGATACGCCAACCAACCAGTACGGCCAAACTCACCCAAGCCAAGTGACATATTGGTTAGGATCACACCCACAACAAACAACCAGAAACTCAGGTTGTTTAAGTAAGGGAATGCCACATCACGCGCACCAATTTGCAGCGGTACGATGATGTTCATCAAACCAATCACCAATGGCATTGCCACGAAGAAAATCATGATTACGCCGTGGGCAGTAAAGATTTGATCGTAGTGATGTGGTGGTAGATAACCGCTCTCGCCTGCTGCAGAAAGCAGCTGTTGGCTACGCATCATGACCGCATCAGCAAAGCCACGAACCAACATCACCATTGCCACAGCGATGTACATAAAGCCTAGTTTTTTGTGGTCTACCGAAGTAAACCATTCATTCCATAAGTATTGCCACTTACCCGCTTTGGTTATCGCCGCAACGACAGCCAAACCAACGATCGCGATCACCGCTAGAGTGACGACAATAATCGGCTCGTGATAAGGGATTGATTTAAGTGTTAATCTTCCAAACATTGCGATTATCCTAGATTTTCCGGCAAACAGTTCATTGAACCCGGATGCTGGGTCACGACGTCGGTGAACAAAAATGGTGGAATACTAGAGAACATCTTCACAGGCTCCGCCACCGTTGGTGATGCAAGCGCACGGAATTGCTCCCAGTCTTCGATTCGATCAGGGCTGGCTTTCACTTGCTGTACCCAATTCAGGAATGCAGTGCGATCTTCCATTGCCGCTGCGGTAAATTTCATTTGCGAGAAACCCTTACCGCTGTAGTTAGAAGCAAAGCCTTTGTAATCCCCAGTGTGGTTCGCAATCAGATTTAACTTGGTCACCATACCTGGCATCGCGTAAATCTGAGTACCGAGACGCGGGATAAAGAACGCGTTCATGATGTTGTCTGACGTCAGTTTGAACTGAACCGGAACATCTTTCGGAAACGCCACATAGTTCACTGTCGCAATGTTCTCTTCTGGGTAGATGAATAGCCATTTCCAGTCGAGTGACACCACCTCAATGGTGATGGGTTTGACGTCACTTGCGATGGGCTTGGATGGTTCTAACTCGTGAGTAGAACGCCAAGTGATGGTTGCCAGAATCGCGATGATGATGATTGGAATCGTCCACACCACCACTTCGATCTTGGTCGAGTGCGCCCACTCTGGAGCGTATTCCTCGCCAGTGTTCGACTCTCGGTAGCGGTAAGCAAAATAGATTGTCATTAAAATCACGGGGATCACGACAATCAGCATCAGTAAAAGCGCTGTAATGATCAGTTCTTTTTCCTGAACGCCAATACTACCTTTCGGGTCAAGTAGAGCAGAGTTACACCCTGAAAGCATAAGAATGGTTCCTGCCAAACTTATCCTCGCTAAGATGCGTTTGTATCTTGAAGCTTCCATTAACTTTCTCGATGGTTAGCCAACAACAGAGCAAGCCCTGCGATTGGTTGTCTTGGTCATTAGAATATTTTTGTGTTGAGCTTGTGCAGCAATGGACTTCTTGGTGGGAGGTATCAAGTTGCTTGATGGTTAAAACCACACTTACAACGTGAGTTTATTGTTACACTTTGAAATACATTGTTACATTCGAGCGCATTATGCGGAGGGGAAAAGGAAAGCTCATTAGCCACAGATGGAAACTAACGTTCCATTTATGAAAGATAATATTGATATAGGAATAGCAAAGCAGGTACACGAGATTAACGTACTACAGCATATATTCTTTTCTTTACAGCAACTTAAGCAATGCAAACAAGAAAAGTAATCAGTTGCGTACTCAGCGCGAGAGTGTGAGCTACATTAGAAAGTGCGAATTAAGTAAAGCGTGACCAGTATCATAGTTATGAATTCACATACTATTTACATGGCATTTCTGCAGCAAATGATTATTTAAGTAATCCAATTTACCAGATTAATACCAAGTGCTTTTTAGGAGTGATATTTGGTTCAATTGTTAATCGAATGAACTCACTAAAAAGAAACGAGCGCTACTTAACTAGCGCTCGCAGCCAGAAACCAATGGCTCAATGCTACATTCTCATTCCGCCATCCACTTCGAGCACTCGCCCTGTGAAGTAGTCGTTTTCAAGAATGTATTTCACGGCATGAGCAATCTCACTCGTCTCTCCCATCCTACCGACGGGTATCATCTTTTGCAGTCGGTCTATGGCTTCTGGTTTCATTTGATCTGCCATCGCAGTTTTGACGACACCGGGCGCAATAGCCGCAGAGCGAATGCCATATCTGGCGAGTTCTCTTGCCCATGTTGTTGCCATGGTTGCGACGGCAGCTTTCGAGGCAGAGTAATTGGTTTGTCCAATATTGCCCGCTCTTGCGACGCTGGAGATGTTAATGATGGCGCCTTTCGAGCCACTCTCGATCATTTTGACTGCCGCTTCTCGACCACACAAGAACGTGCCCGTGACGTTGACGTTCATCACTAGGTTGAACTGCTCAAGCGACATCTTGGTGATCTCGCCATCTTTGGCTTTGACTAACAACCCATCTCGCAAAACGCCAGCGTTATTAACTAAGCCATTTATCTGACCAAAGTCTTGAAGAATCTCATTAAAGGTATCCTCCACTTCAGATTCATTGGTCACATCAAGTCGATAGATCAATGCTTTGGCACTGAGCATCCGGCATTGTTCTTGGGTATTCAGCAGTCCCGTTTCGCTAACATCAAGCAATGCTAAATCTGCGCCCGCTTGAGCAAGGCTGACTGCCATCATCTGCCCTAACCCTTGCCCCGCACCTGTGATTGCAATGACACTGTTTTTTAAATCCATATCTGTACTCCATTACTGGATAGCTTCCATGTTTAAACGCCTGATAGGGAATCTTGCTTTTAGCCCTTCTGGTTCTTATAAAATTCAAACAAGCTAGAGAAATCGAGTTCTGCATGACCTGCTGCGTTATGGAATGCATAAAGATTACGAGCCAAAGAGCCCATCGGAACAGAAGAGTGGGTTTGCAGCGCCGCATCCAAGCCTAAGCCAAGATCTTTTAGCATCAACTTGCTCATAAAGCCTGGGTTGTATTGATTACTCGCTGGCGCAGAATCCATCACACCGGGGCATGGGTTATAGAGCTCCAACGCCCAGTTTCGACCAGAACTTTGCAGCATGATATTGGATAAGACTTTCGGGTCGAGACCATGGTCAATACCAAGGTTGAGCGCCTCGCAAGTTCCCGACATCAAAATACCCAACATCAGGTTATTACAGATTTTTGCCATCTGACCGTCGCCCGCTTTACCAGCGTGGAACACGTTCTTACCCATGTATTGCAAGATCGCATTGGCTTTAGAGAACGCTTCGTCCGAGCCACCAACAATAAAGGTCAGCGTTGCTGCTTTTGCGCCTGCTACACCACCGGAGACGGGAGAATCGACAAACAACAATCGTTTGTTCTGCGCTTCGTTCGCCACCAAGCGAGCAGAATCTGGATCGATGGTCGAGCAGTCAATCAGCAATGCGTTGTCCTGCACAATGTTGAGCAGACCGACACCACCGTGTAAATCCCCCAAATACACCGCGCGCACGTGTGCACCTGCTGGTAGCATAGTGATGACCGTTCCTGCACCATCTACGGCTTCTTCTAATGTGCTAGCAACCACCGCGCCAAACGGTTCAAGTTGCTTCGCCGCGTTCACATCCACATCAAACACTTGAACATGAAACCCTGACGCCAATAGGTTTTGTGCCATTGGACTGCCCATGTTGCCCAAGCCAATAAATGCAATGGTACTCATGTTGTTTCTCCTTATTTTCCTAGCTGTGCAAGTGGATGTTCCTCTTCTGACCAAAGAGAAGTGAACAAGGTATCGATGACGCTTTCATCGACTTCACTGACGCTGTTAAACATCCATTTTGGATTGCCGTCTTTATCAACTAATCGAGAGCGCACGCCCTCTTCAAATTCACCGAGTAATGCGCTGCGAACTGACAAGGTTAGCTCTAGACGGAAACAATCCGCCAACGACAAACGGTGGTACTCTTTGACTTGCCTAAAACAGATATGTGCGGTGATCGGACTGCCCGCAACAAACGATTTTTTAGCGACTTCAAGCCATTGGGTCTCGCCTTCCATTGCTTGAATACGTTGGGCAATCTGATTTAAATCATAGCCTTTGCAGGCTTCTTTAATTTGGTCGAGATAAGGGCAAATCTGTGTTGTCGGCTTACTGTCGATGACTTGATCTTCCATCAATTGAAGTAACGCACTGACAAGCGATTTGGCATCGGCAGCGCCCCAGTCGACTTGTTTCAGCTCTTCTAACAGTTCCGGATATTGCTCTTCCAACAGCAACCATTCTGCCAAACCAATAGTGACAGCGTCACTTGAATTCGCCATTGCACCGGTTAACCCAAGGAACAAACCTACCTCTGGGTCAATTTGGCTTAAGAACCAAGTTCCACCCACGTCCGGATAAAGCCCGATATTGATCTCTGGCATCGCAAGACGAGATTTAGGGGTGACGACTCTATGGCTGGTGCCCATAAACAAGCCCATGCCACCACCCATCACAATGCCCTCTCCCCAGCCAATGATTGGCTTTTGGTAGGTATGGATCAGATAGTCGCATTCGTATTCGAGCGAGAAGTAGTTAGAACAGAACTCTGCGGTCTCTTCTTTGCTTTTCTCGTGCATGACGTGGTACATGATTCGTACATCGCCCCCTGCACAAAACGCTTTTTCACCCGCTCCATTGAGGATGACACACACCAAATCAGGGTCATCTTGCCATTCGATAAGTTGGTCGTTGAGCTCTGCCAACATGTCGTAAGTCAACGCATTCAAAGAAGCCGTGTTGTCTAACGTCGCGATACCAATTCGGTGCACGCCGTCTAAGCAATCTATTTCGCTAATGGTTACTTTCCCTGTCATGCGACCTCCTATTGATTCTTCCAGTTGGGTTTACGTTTTTCTAAGAAGGCACGAACCCCCTCGGTTTGATCTTCGGTATCGAATAAATTTAGAAACAGTTCTCGCTCTTTAATCAGACCATGTTTGAGTGGCGCTGAACGCATGTTTTGGATAAGCGCTTTACATGCGGTTACCGAGGACGGCGATTGATTGGCAACCGACTCTGCAAGCTCAATGGCTTTATTAAGCGCTCTACCTTTTGCCACCACTTCTTCTGCTAACCCGAGTTCTCGCGCTTGTGCTGCACCAACTTGTTCACCGCACAATATGATGCGTTTCGCCCAACCTTCACCGACCAATGCGGTTAGGTTTTGCGTACCACCAGCACAAGGCAGTAAGCCCACTTTCGCCTCTGGCAGTGCCAGCACGGCTTGCTCTTCCACCACGCGAATATCACACGCCAATGCGACTTCTAATCCGCCTCCCATGGCGTAACCGTTGATGGCAGCGATAGAAACCCCTCGAAATGCAGACAGCGTTTCAAAGGCTTCACCAAAGATGCGCGCCATCTCTAACGCAACTGCTTTATCGCCATCGGCAAACAACTTGAGGTCTGCACCAGCAGAGAAAAACTTCTCTCCATTCCCCGTGAGCACTAGAGCGTAAACGTCTTTGTTGTCGTTTAGCGCCAGCACTAGCTCTTTCAATGCGGTTAAGCTTTGTGACGTCCATGTATTGGCGGGCGGGTTGTTCATGGTCACCACCGCAACATGATTGCTGATGGTATGTTGAATCGCTTGTTGTTCTGTTAGTGACATATCTCTGAATCCTTTCTTGATGAAAATGACCTGAGCGTTATGAATAAAAGCAGAGCTTGTCGGCTGCACTTATAGCAATGCGGACTCTTCTGCGAGCAATCGACGCGCGATGATCAACCGCATGATCTCGTTAGTACCTTCCAAAATTTGGTGTACTCGAACATCACGGAAATAGCGCTCCATTGGGTATTCTTTGATGTAACCGTAGCCACCGTAAAGTTGCAGTGCTTGGTCACAAACTTGAAAACCAACATCGGTTGCGAAGCGTTTTGCCATGGCACAATAAGTCGTGGCATCTGGGTCACCTCGGTCTAACTTGCTGGCGGCGTACCGTACCAGTTGACGGGCAGCGACAAGCTCGGTTGCCATGTCTGCCAGTTTGAATTGCAATGCTTGGAATTGAGCTAATGATTTGCCGAACTGTTTACGCTCTTGCATGTACTGCGCCGCTTGATTCAACGCTTGTTGAGCCGTACCGACCGAACAGGTAGCAATGTTGATGCGTCCACCATCTAAGCCTTTCATAGCGAACACAAACCCTTGTCCTTCTTCACCGAGCAGATGTGACGCAGGAATAGAAACACTATCGAAAGTTACCGCGCGTGTTGGCTGGCTGTTCCAACCCATTTTCGGCTCTTTACGCCCGTAGCTAATACCGTCTGCATCGGCGGGGACAACAAACGCAGATACACCTTTCGCTCCTGCATTGCCGGTTCTCGCCATCACGACTAACACGTCGGTATCGCCTGCACCGGAAATAAAGGTTTTGCCGCCGTTGAGTATGTAGTTATCGCCTTGCTTAGTCGCAGACGTCGTCAGAGATGCCGCGTCCGAACCTGCGTTTGGCTCGGTTAAACAATAAGATCCGAGAAATTCACCCGTAATGAGTTTTGGGCAAAACGCGTCTTTTACTTCTTCGGTTGCAAAGCTCGCGACCATCCAAGTGACCATGTTGTGAATGGTCATAAATGCGGTGGTCGATGTGCACCCCATGGAGAGTTGCTCGAAAATGATAGACGCGTCCAAACGGCTTAAGCCCAAACCGCCTTGCTCTTCTGGGGTGTAGAGGCTCAAGAAACCGAGTTCTCCTGCCTCTCTAAGGATATCTTTCGGGAAGATTTGTTTTTCATCCCACTCTGCTGCCATTGGCGCTAAACGCTCTGCCGCAAACTGCTGAGCCGTGTCGGCAAACATACGTTGATCTTCGTTGAGTTCAAAATCCATATGAGCTCCTTACTTCGTTAGCGCAAATTAATAGTCAGGTTTGGACCGGTTGGGATATCGTCATCAAACCAACGAGCCGTCACGGTTTTGGTCTCGGTGTAGAAGCGCACCGCTTGTTTGCCGTAGGCGTGCAAATCACCGTAAAAGCTACCGCGCCACCCCGTAAACGAAAAGAATGGCAAAGGGACTGGAATCGGCACGTTCACACCTACCTGACCGACTTGAATCTCATGTTGATACTTTCTCGCCGCCGCACCATTCGCAGTAAAGATGGAAGTGCCGTTGCCGTATGGGTTGCGATTCACCAGATCTATCGCTTCTCGTAATGTGTCTACCTCAATACACACCAAAACAGGTCCGAAGATTTCTTGGGTATAAATCGACATTTCAGTAGTGACGCCACTGAATAAAGTTGGACCGACCCAGTTACCTTCAGGGAAACCTTCCACTTCACATTGGCTACCATCAAGTTCACACACCGCCCCTTGTTGTTTGCCTTCTTCAATCAAACCGAGCACACGCTGTTTTGCTTGTGCGCTGATCAAAGGACCATACGCGGCATCCTCGTCATCCCAAGCGCCCGGATGCACTTTCGCCATTTCTTGTTTTAAATCGGCAATCCACTCTTTCGAACTGCCTACAAACACAGCGACAGATATCGCCATACAACGTTGCCCTGCCGCACCAACCGAAGAGCCAACTAAGTTGTTCACCACTTGGTTTTTGTTCGCATCTGGCATCACTACCATGTGGTTTTTCGCACCAGCAAAGGCTTGAACACGTTTGAAGTTCTGCGTGCCTGTGGTGTAGATGTATTGCGCTACGGGTACAGAACCAACGAAAGAAACGGCTTGGATATCGGGATGTTTCAACAACAAGTCGACTTGCTCTTTACGACCGTGCACGATTTGCAGCACACCTTTTGGTGCACCCGCTTCTTCGAACAACTCAGCCAAGCGAATGGACGTTAGCGGCACTTGCTCAGAGGGTTTGAGAACAAAAGTATTGCCGCTCGCAATCGCGATTGGGAACATCCACAAAGGGATCATGGCAGGGAAGTTAAACGGCGTAATACCGCAGCACACTCCAAGCGGTTGAATCAGCGAATAACTGTCGATATCTGTAGCAACGTTCTCGACGGTTTCTCCCATCATGTTGCTGGCAATATTGGCAGCTTGCTCGACCACTTCGATACCACGCCACACATCCCCTTTTGCATCCGCAAAGATCTTGCCCGTCTCGTGAGAAAGCAGCGTCGCCAGCTCATCGTGACGTTCTTTCAGTAGATGTTGGTAGCGCAGCATTAAACGCGCACGCTCAGACACGGTGACATCTTTCCAACAGGTAAAGGTGGCTTTTGCACTCTCAATTGCCGCGTGCATCTCTTCATCCGTTGCGCATGGCAAGCGTGCAATCACGTCATTGGTGGCAGGGTTTGTCACTTCTACCCAATCCGTTGCTTGAGATTCACGAAACTCACCATCGATGAATAAGGGAACCGTGCGAGTCATAATCTAGTCCTTCTTTACGTTATTCGATAATTGGAATTAAAGCGGTATCTCGATACCAATAGCAGTGGCTTCACCACCACCGATACAAAGTGATGCAACACCTCGCATCACTTTTTTATTGTTGTTGTCACCATCTACACCAAGCGATTGCAGTTGGCGTAAGCTATGAATGAGGGTTACTAAAATACGAGCACCACTTGCACCAATTGGATGCCCAAGAGCACACGCACCGCCTTTGATGTTTACTTTATCTTTATCAATGCCTAATTGGCGTACCGCGATTTGCGTGACAACGGCGAACGCTTCATTGATCTCCCAAAGATCGACCTCGTCTACTGACCAATCGAGTTGAGATAACAACTGCTCTATTGCAAAGACGGGCGCGAGGGTAAATTCGGCGGGCTTTCTGGCGTGGGTCGAGTGCCCTTTGATGATTGCTAATGGCGTTAAACCTTCATGCTGTGCCACCTGCGAGTCCATTAACACCAAGGCTGCAGCACCATCTGATATCGCACTTGAGTTTGCAGCAGTCACCGAGCCGTTTTTATCGAACGCGGGTTTAAGTTGAGGGATCTTGTCGAGCTTGATGGAGCGAGGATGCTCGTCGTAATCCAAAATTGAAGTGCTATGACGAGTCGTGATTTCTATCGGCGAGATTTCGTCGTCAAACAGACGCTGCTCTTGCGCGTCCAGCGCTCTGGTCGCGGATAGGATCGCCCATTCATCCATTTGCTCACGGGTAAACTCAGAACGGTCAGCCGTTTGCTGCGCATAGACGCCCATCAAGTGCCCTTCATACGCATCTTGAAGACCGTCGAGAAACATATGGTCGTGAGTAGATTGGTGACCCATTCGCATGCCGTTACGTGCTTCTTTAAGCAGATACGGCGCATTTGTCATGCTTTCCATACCACCAGCGACGGCACTGCGAATGCTGCCCGCTTTGATAAGGTCGTGAGCCAGCATGACGCTTTTCATGCCAGAGCCACACACTTTGTTGATGGTGGTACACCCTGTAGTCTGTGGAAGCTGTGCGCCTAGCGCTGCTTGTCTGGCTGGTGCTTGTCCGCATCCCGCAGGTAATACGCAACCCATATAGACTTCGTCGACTTCGCTAACGCCGCTCGCATCCATTGCCGCTTTGATAGCAAACGCCCCTAATTGAGGCGCTGAATAACCTTGTAACTGACCTTGAAAGCGTCCGATTGGCGTTCGCTTTGCACTGACAATCCAGATGTCGTTTCCCATGCTCTCGTCCCTTCCGACGATAATTCACAGTTCACGAACTCATCCCTCACACCTGCTACCACGGAGCTTTCACACAGAATGTGGTGTCACTCCAGCCTCTCATAAAACGATGAATTTTCGCACTGTGATTTCTTGACGTTTACGTAAGCATAGCACTAACATTTACGTTAACGTAAAGAAACAGATTAATAACAACACAAATTTACTCTCATGCTTTTAGCTAGCCCGTTTAGTTCAAGGCTTGAAGGGATTTTAAGAAGCCAAAACTATTCATTAGAGGGAAAAACCGAGTGGATAAATTCAAGATAAGTGACCTCGCCAAGGAGTTCGACATCACGACCCGAAGCATTCGTTTTTATGAGGATGTCGGGCTGATAGAGCCGGAACGAAAAGGCAACATTCGCGTATATCAACGCAGAGATAAGATCCGTCTCAAGTTGATTTTACGTGGTAAGCGATTGGGCTTTTCGCTTGCGGAAATTCGAGAGTTGTTCGAGCTTTACGATACCCAACAAAGCGATGGTCAGCTGCTTAAAATGCTGACCATCATTGATGAAAAACAAGCGCACTTACAGCAGCAACTGGATGATATTAGCGTTGTAATGAACGAGCTAGAAACCGCCAAAGAGCGATGCAAACAAGCACTAAGCGACAATAAAACTAACAGCCAATAACTACAAACTTAGAACGACTAAAACAAACAAGAATAACCATAATTTCCAAGCCCAAGCAGTGTAACTCGAACCTTATCCGTACTAACAACCGCAGTACTTTCAACAGGGAAATGTTATGAAAAGCAGCTACACCCCATTCAACTTTGGGCTTGGTGAAACCATCGATATGCTCCGAGACCACGTCAACGCGTTTGCCACCGAGCATATCGCCCCCATCGCCGCAGACATCGACCGCGATAACCAATTCCCCAATCATTTGTGGTCCAAGTTTGGTGAAATGGGTTTGCTCGGCGTAACCGTCGATGAAGAGTTTGGCGGTGCAGGCATGGGCTATCTTGCTCATGTTGTTGCGATGGAAGAGATCAGCCGAGCTTCGGCGTCTGTCGCACTCAGTTACGGCGCACATTCCAATCTTTGTGTTAACCAAATCTTTCGCAATGGCTCCCCAGCTCAACGAGAAAAGTACCTACCTAAACTCATCGATGGTTCTCACGTTGGCGCATTAGCCATGAGTGAGCCGAACTCAGGTTCTGATGTGGTTAGTATGCAGCTACGAGCCGAAGATAAAGGCGACCACTATCTGATGAACGGCAACAAAATGTGGATCACTAACGGCCCTGATGCCGATACCTTAGTGGTTTACGCGAAAACCGATCCCAACGGCGGCTCTCGCGGTATTACCGCTTTCATTATTGAGCGAGAGTTTAAAGGCTTTAGCCATGCGCAGAAGCTCGACAAACTTGGCATGCGCGGCTCCAACACCTGCGAATTAGTGTTCCAAGATTGTGTTGTACCAAAAGAGAATGTATTGGGAGAACTAAACCGTGGTGTCGAAGTGTTGATGAGCGGCTTGGATTACGAGCGCGTGGTATTAGCTGCTGGACCGCTTGGCATCATGCAAGCCTGTATGGACGAAGTGGTGCCGTATGTTCATGACCGCAAACAGTTTGGCAAATCCATCGGTGAGTTCCAATTAGTGCAAGGAAAGCTCGCTGACATGTATTCACGCATGAACGCAGCCAAAGCTTATGTTTATGCTGTCGCAGCCGCATGTGATCGAGGTGAATGCACACGTAAAGACGCCGCTGGCGTGATCCTTTACAGCGCAGAACTTGCCACACAAATGTCGCTCGATGCTATTCAACTACTGGGCGGCAATGGCTACATCAACGAATACGCGACCGGGCGTTTGCTACGCGACGCCAAACTGTATGAGATTGGTGCCGGCACTTCCGAAATTCGCCGCATGCTGATTGGACGAGAGCTGTTCGAAGAGTCTCGCTAACCCACCGACAAGGAAGTCACTATGGCAATCATTAAAAGTAAAACCAAGCCAACCGACGAGCTGTTCTTGTCGAACAAAGCGGTCATGACCGAGTTGGTGAACAACCTTAATGCCAATATCAAAGCCATCAAACAAGGTGGCGGACAAAAAGCCATCGACCGCCAACGGCTAAAAGGAAAACTGCCCGTTCGCGAGCGCGTCATAAACCTTTTGGATGAAGGCAGCGAGTTTCTTGAAGTCGGACAATTCGCCGCGTGGAACGTCTACGAAGAATCAATTCCATGCGCAGGTGTCGTCGCGGGCATCGGCACCATTGAAGGCATTCAATGCATGGTTATCGCTAACGATCCTTCCGTCAAAGGCGGTACCTACTACCCGCTCACAGTGAAAAAGCATTTACGCGCGCAAGAGATCGCCCAACGTTGCCAATTACCCTGCGTCTATTTGGTGGACTCTGGTGGTGCGAACCTCCCTCATCAAGCAGAAGTCTTTCCTGATAAAGAGCACTTTGGGCGTATCTTCTTCAACCAAGCCAGGATGTCGGCGCAAGGCATTCCTCAAGTCGCGGTAGTCATGGGGCTTTGTACCGCAGGCGGCGCTTATGTACCTGCGATGGCGGACGTTTCCATTATGGTCAAAGAGCAAGGCACCATCTTCTTGGCAGGTCCACCGCTAGTAAAAGCCGCAACGGGAGAAATCGTCACCGATGAAGAATTGGGTGGTGCCGACGTGCATTGTCGTAAGTCTGGCGTTGCCGATTACTACGCGGAAAACGACCAACACGCATTGCAACTCGCACGCGAAGCTATCTCCAATACCAACCAATCACTCCCCGTTCAAAGCGACAAACCGGTTTTACCACCACGTTACGACGCCGAAGAGATGTACGGCATCGTCAATGCGAATCTGCGCTTGTCTTTTGATGTTAGAGAGATCATCGCTCGTGTGGTTGATGACTCAGACTTCGATGAATTCAAAGCACTTTATGGCAAGACCTTAGTATGTGGCTTTGCCCGGATCCACAGCAATCTAATTGGCATTGTGGCGAATAACGGCATCTTGTTTTCCGAGTCATCACAGAAAGGCGCGCACTTTATTGAGTTGTGTGCCAAACGCAAAATTCCCCTACTGTTTTTGCAAAACATTACCGGTTTTATGGTGGGCAAAAAGCTTGAAGAAGAAGGCATTGCCAAACACGGTGCGAAACTGGTGATGGCGGTCGCGTGTGCGGATGTGCCTAAGTTCACCGTGATTATTGGCGGCTCTTACGGTGCAGGCAACTACGGCATGTGCGGTCGTGCTTATGACCCAACCATGATGTGGATGTGGCCAAACGCACGAATCTCAGTAATGGGCGGAGAACAAGCCGCAGGCGTGCTCACTCAAGTGCGTCGAGAAGTGAAAAAACGCCAAGGTGAAGACTGGCCAGAGCCCGAAGAAAGTGCATTCCGGGAATCTATCGTAGACTTGTATGAGTCTCAGGGGCATCCCTACTACGCCAGCGCACGTTTATGGGATGACGGCATCATCGACCCGAAGGAGACGCGTCAAGTATTGGCTCAAGCCTTAAAAGCCGCGCTCAATGCGCCAATTCCTGACAGCAACTTTGGCATATTCAGAATGTAGCAATGTAGAGAAGAAAGGACGCCACATGCAGGATCATCAACCGAGTATTATCCCCAATACCCAACGACAAGATGAAGTATTTTGGAACGTCGATGAATTCGGCGTCGCAACACTTACGCTCAATCGAACAGAGAAGCACAATGCGTTTGATGCTTGCATGATTGATCTGCTGATCCACAGGCTGGACTACCTTGCTCTGCGCACCGATGTTCGATGCTTAGTGCTTCGAGGAAACGGCAAACATTTCTCCTCTGGGGCTGATTTGAATTGGATGAAATCCATGGCAAGTAGCACCAGAAAGCAAAACCTAGAAGACGCGCAGAACCTTGCACGCCTGATGCATACACTGGACGCTTTCCCTCAACCTACTATTGCCGTTGTGCAAGGTTCCGCTTTTGGTGGCGCATTAGGCTTGATCTGTTGCTGTGATATCGCCATCGCGGCGGAGAATGCGAACTTCTGCTTGAGTGAAGTCAAACTGGGACTGGTTCCAGCAACCATCTCTCCTTATGTCATGCGAGCTATGGGCAACCGTCAAGCTCGTCGTTACACACTCAGTGCCGAAGTGATTAACGCTGACAAAGCAGAAAAGTTTGGCATTGTGCATGAGGTTCATAAGCTGGATAAAATCGAAGCCGTGGTAGAAAGCTTGATTGATTCGTTGCTGATCAATAGCCCAGATGCGATGCGAAAAGCCAAAGCCTTGTGTCATCAATGCCACCAAAATCCGATTGATGGTCAGCTTATCCAATACACGAGCCAACTTATCGCCGACATTCGCGTATCGCCGCAAGGACAAGATGGATTGCAAGCCTTTCTGGAGAAACGAGAACCGGGTTGGATAAACAAGCCAGCTAAGGGCAAGAAATGAATTTGCCAAACAAGGTAAATATTGTCGAAGTGGGTGCGAGAGACGGTCTGCAAAACGAATCACCGGTGTCCACGCAAGCCAAGATCCGCTTAATCGACCTGCTCTCAGATACAGGGCTCAACCATATTGAGGCAGGATCTTTTGTGTCGCCTAAATGGGTACCTCAAATGGCGGATTCACTCGATGTAATGAATAAAATCACCCGCCGCCACAACGTCATCTACTCAGCACTAACGCCTAATGTACAAGGCTTTGAGAAAGCATTGGAAGCCGGCGCTACACAAGTCGCGATCTTCACCTCTTCATCGGAGGGCTTTTGCCAACACAACATCAATTGCTCGATTGCAGATAGCCTTACCCGCTTTGAACCAGTAATGGAATTGGCAGCAAAGCATAACATTCCCGTTCGGGGTTACTTATCTTGCGTGGCAGACTGCCCTTACGACGGACCAACCAAGCCCGAACAAGTCGCAAGGGTTGCCAACCTGCTGATGGAATTAGGGTGCTATGAGGTTTCACTTGGAGACACCATAGGTACAGGCACGCCTATACGTATCGCTAAAATGCTTGAAGCAGTGCAAGTAAAAGTCCCAACCCACAAGCTCGCGGTCCATTTTCACGACACATGGGGACAAGCGTTGGCTAATATCTACCAAGCCTTAACGATGGGCATCAATACCATCGATAGTAGTGTGGCTGGGCTTGGTGGCTGCCCTTATGCTCATGGCGCTTCAGGTAATGTTGCTACCGAAGATGTGCTCTACCTTTGCCAAGGCTTAGGAATCGAGACCGGAGTAGATTTGGAGTTGCTGGCAAAAGCCGGATGGATGATCAGTGAAGAGTTGAACCGCCAGCCGACCTCAAAAGTCTCGCTGGCGTTAAAGCAGCGTTAGATCTCGTAATTCGCTTTGATACCGATATCGAAATGCAGCGGCATACGCCATTTAGCAAAAGACAGGAAGCCCATTACTAATCCAGCCAACAACATAGTGATGGCTGCAAGAATAGGAAGGTTAAACCATAATGCAAACGTTGCTACAGCGAGAAACGCGGGCACCATCTTTAAGCCTGGCACTTTAAAGCAAAAAGACTCTTTAAGCGCAATGCCCGAAAAGGTCACAAAGATAAAGCCAAGCCCTAACCAAGTGCGCTGAAACTCCAAGTCACTCACCATCAATACCAAGCCAATCCAAGACGCCCAACTGATCACGGCTCGTACGTGTTTACTGTAAACATGTACGTTCGCGGCAGATAACGCACCGGCCACACAAAGCGCAATGACTGAGGTTTGGTAAACCAATGGTGAACTAGAAATTGCACCAGAGACAAGAACCGAAAAAACAAGCAGCGCCATTGCAAATAAGGTAATACCAAAGCGATACAAGCACACGCTGATTTTATCGAGTGAATCCAGCGTCTCTTGATGTTCTGTGTTTGCCATGGAAAGCATCCTGCCTAAAAATGAAAAGGAATAAAAAGCCAACGAGGGTGAAATCGCCGGCTCTATAAACTGAATTACGCCCGTTTTGGAAAGCGGAGTTTACCGCCAGTTCGGTAGATCACCAAAGAGAATAAGATAAGCGCACAACCGACGAGTTTATTAGAGGTCAGCACTTCGCCATACCAAATCACACTCAGAATTACAGTCCACACGGGTTCAAGGATCATAATCAGTGCAGCGTTACCCGCTTGGACAAACTTTTGCCCCATGGTTTGCATCACGTAACGTAGACTGGTTGCCAAAAGCGTGCTCAACGCAAACCAAATCCAGATAGATGTGCTTACCTCTGTTGGCACCCTTTCCACCAACGATGAAATCAGCAAACCAATCAAACCCGTGACGAACAGCTGAATACACGTTAGCAACAACACAGGCAATTTTTGCGAATACTTGCTGTTTACGTTGAAGTGCAAAGCGAGCATCAAAGCCGCGCCCAAGAACCAAAGCTGGCTGCTAGATTGTTGCCAACCACCAGCCAAAGACAAACATCCTAGGCCAAGAATCGCGATCGGTAGTGACACCCAAAAAATTCGTTGAGGTCTTTGACGAAACATAATCCAAGCGACAATGGGTACGAACAGCATCGACAGGCTCATGATGAATGCGCCCTCACCTAACGTGTCACTAATTGAAATCGCGTAGATCCAACACATCAGTGCACCACCTAAAAGCACACCGACGCCTGCCGCGGCAACAATATCTTTCTTATTAGCAGCACGAAGCGGTTTGATACACAGAGGCAGCAAACATAGTGAAGCAATGGTGAATCGCAGACCGATAAATCCGAATGGTGGAAGACCTTGAATGGTTTCTTTGGAGAAGATCCACCCTAATGCCGCGATCATCGTAGTAGCGACGAGCACGAATGCAGCTTTGCGTTCTGAGTTAAGCATAATTACTCACAAAAAAAGACCCTGCGAGGGATTCGTCAGGGGTTTATTTATCATTGATTTTAATGCGTGGTAGCTAGTTATATTCGCATCGCAAATGCTGACAGGATGTGTAATTAGAATGAGGGAATGTTAACGTTTGCGAAACGCTCACAGTATACATTGTGACATGCTTCTCATCGAGTAAATTGCTGTGAAATCCCTTCATTATTTTTGTGGTTTATGTGGTTAACGAAAACGCTCACAATCAGGTTTTAGCTCAAATAATATACGGAATAATCTCATCACCTGTTGGTGTTCAAAATGCTAAAATCGAAACACAGTAGAACAGAAGACAGGAGGTGCTTTATGAGACACTCAACCGTACTCTTTTTCATTCTGATCGCCCTACTTATTCTGGCACCAATGGTGCTTGGTTCGTTGTTTAATCTTGTCTCTTCATTACGCATCGGCAGCATCGAGGCGGACCCAATTTCCATCACTCATATCTACGACATGATGATGTACCGTGGACGTTAGTTTGTTTTTATAACTCTCTCTTTCACAACCGCTCTTGCCTCAAATCATGAGCGGTTTTCAATTTCACGCCTTCTTTCCAAAACCGCCGCTTAACGCTTCTAATTCAATAAAACTCACCACTTTTCACATGTGTATCGCTAAACGATTCTTTTCACTTTAGTTTTATTGAGATTGATTTTGTCCAATCCACAAGCCTCACACGTATTAGTAATTAAATTCACAACTAAATCGGCTCGTACGTAGCGATATCGCCAGTACCTGCTTACTCTTTAACCTACAACTATAAAAAATACGCCAGTGCATTCACGCCACCAATAACAGTGAAAATCTGGAATATCAGCGCCCAAGTTAGTGAAACACGCATTCAAATTACTAGGGAATCAGTGATGAGATTAAAGAACACCCAAAACATGAGCGCAGCTTTGAGGACGGCTCTCGTCGCCGCTGTGTGCTTCTCTCCCCTCACCTTTGCTACAGAAGGTAATGAGCAATTCGAAGTCGGCAAAGAAAAAGCGAAAGTTTGTATGACTTGTCATGGTGTAGATGGCATATCGACCATTGATGCGTACCCAAACTTACGCGGACAGAACAAAACCTACCTGATTTCCTCCCTTAAGGACTACAAAGCAAGGGAGCGAACCAGTGGTCTCGCGGTGCTGATGCAACAGCAGGCCGATGCCCTCTCTGATCAAGACATTGAAGACATTGCCCACTACTACTCTCAGCTAGGCAAAGAAGCTCAACCTTAACCGAGGAGCGTTCCTATGGAACAAGCAGCAACTCAATACAACACCAAAGTTGTGAAGTATTTTGTGTTGGCATCGTTAGTTTGGGCTATCGTCGGGATGATCATTGGTGTGATCCTCGCGGCACAGTTGTATTGGCCAGTACTTAACTTCGATTCTCAATACTTCCAATTCGGTCGACTCAGACCACTACACACTTCCGGCGTGATATACGGCTTTGTAGTCAACATTTTGATGGGTACCTCTCTCTACATCGCTCAACGCACCGGACGCTGTAATCTCTTTAACCAAAGCTTATCTTGGATGGTTTTCTGGGGTTGGCAACTGGTACTCTTTTTAGCGTTAATCAGTTTGCCCGCTGGCTACACCACATCAAAAGAGTACGCTGAGCTAGAATGGCCAATCGACCTGTTGATCGTCTTAGTCTGGGTGCTTTACGCCGTGTTGTTCTTTGGCACGATTGCAAAGCGGAAAGTTGACCATATCTTCGTTGCTAACTGGTTCTTCGCCGCCTTTATCATAGTCATTGCGATGATCTTCATCGTGAACAACCTTGCCATGCCCGTCTCTTTGATGAAGTCCTATTCTGTCTTCGCTGGAGCGCAAGACGCCATTGTGCAATGGTGGTGGGGTCACAACGCGGTGGGCTTCTTACTGACCGCTGGTGTGATTGGTATGAACTATTACTTCATCCCAAAAGCCGCAGACCGACCTATTTACTCTTACCGTTTATCTGTCATCCACTTCTGGGGTTTGGTTGGTTTTTACACTTGGGCTGGTACCCACCACTTGGTTTATTCATCGGTACCTATTTGGGTGCAAAACATCGGCATCATCATGTCACTCATTCTTTGGCTCCCATCTTGGGCAGGCGCTTTCAACAGTGCGATGACGCTGCTACAAAATAAAGAGAAGCTCAAGTCTGACTACATTTGCCTATTCTTCTTCTCGGCCATTCTTTACTACTGCTTGGCGACATTTGAAGGGCCTCTACTGGCGATTCGTTGGTTCAATATGCTCGCGCACAACACAGAATGGGTCATCGGCCACGTTCATTCCGGCGCATTAGGTTGGGTAGGCATGTCTGGCATTGCGGTGTTCTACTACTTCATCCCTCGTTTATGGAACAAAACCGAGTTGTGGTCAAAGCGCTTGATCAAGTGGCACTTCTGGCTCGCGCATTCTGGTGTTGCGATTTACGCCATCGCTCTTTGGGTTGCTGGCATTGGCGAAGGATACATGTGGCTAACTCAGAATGAGAATGGAGAACTGGTTTACAGCTTTATTGAAGCCATGAACTTTAAAGCTCCATGGTTGTTCCTGCGGTTCTTTGGGGGCGCACTCTTTGTACTTGGCCTATTCCTGATGGCATTCAACTTGTACAAAACCGTGCGTTCTCCATCGGTGTTAGTGGCAAAGGAGGCATAAGATGAGCAAAGACTTTACTCACTCAGTGGTCATCTTGATCATAACCACGGTGGTTGTGGCCTCCTTCTCACTCGCGGTTTGGGTTGTGCCGAATATTCTTCGCACTGACGACATCGCCAAAGGCAGCTTAGCCAAGCCTTTGACCGCCATTGAGCTTGCGGGTCGCGATATCTACATCAGTGAAGGGTGTCATGTCTGTCATACGCAGATGGTTCGTCCTCTAGAGCCTGAAACCAAACGCAACGGTCGTGCAAACAAGGAATCAGATGACATTTATGAATTCCCTAACCTATGGGGTTCAAAACGCACAGGTCCGGACTTAACCAACCTTGGGCGAAAATACTCTGACCAATGGCATGTATTGCATCTCATCGATCCTCGTCAGGTCATTCCAACGTCCATAATGCCGGCCTACCCTTGGTTGTTCGAACAAACACTCTCGGGCGACGCAATTGGCGACAAGATGGAAACACTACGCACATTAGGGGTTCCATACACAGACCAAGAAATTTCCGACGCGCGCTTGCAAGTTCGCGGTAAAACCAAAGGCGAAGCGCTGATCCACTATCTTCAAAGCCTTGGTCAAGATACAGCACAGGAGGTGGCACCATGAGCACATTCTGGAACTGGTGGGCAGTTGCCTGTACCATAATCTTCTTTGTCCTGATGGTGGGCGTTATCGTCAAGTATTGGCGTAGCAACCACAAAGCGGACCAAGACCACACTATCGCCTCTTTTGATGGGATTGATGAAAAGGACGCGCCACCACCCAAGCTACTCTTCGTTAGTTACGCTGTCGCGTTTTTACTCTCCGCAGGCTATTTGGTTCTGTATCCAGGGCTTGGTGAATGGAAAGGCTTGGCGAATTATGACCAAGCGGACGACAAACTTAGCTCGCCATCAACCACACTCGACCAGCAATTTAGCCAAGTAACCGACACCTCTTTGGCTGCACTAGCACAAGATGCCGATATCGTTCGTAGCGGTCGTATGTTGTTTCAAACCCATTGTTCAGCCTGCCATAGAGATAATGCACAAGGTCAAAAACACTTCCCTAACCTTATCGACAAAGAATGGATATACGGAGGTGATGATGAGGCCATCATTCATTCCATCGCGAAAGGCCGTAACGGTGCGATGCCCGGCTGGGTTGAAGTGATGAGAAAGGACGAAGTGGACAAGATTTCTTACTATCTTGCGTCGCTCAATCAACGCCACAGCAATGTACCTGAGGTGAAAATCGAACTAGGTAAAAACCTGTTCGCTCAATATTGTTCTTCTTGTCACGGCGATGGCTCAGCCAATCAACAAACTGGTGTTCCAGATTTGTCAGACAGTGTATGGCTTCATGGCGGTAGCATTGAAGAGATTCAACACACCATCAATTACGGTTTGAACAACTTGATGCCTGCGTTTGAAAACCAACTCTCAGAGCACGAGATCCTCGCGATTGGTGCCTACATCCGCAAAGCTGGCGAAGAGGAAGAGCAGAAACTTGCTGCGCTTAACGCTCAATCTGTCGAGCGTGGTGAATATCTGGCACACGCGGGGGATTGCGTGGCTTGTCACAGTGCAGAAGGTGGCGAACCTTTTGCCGGCGGCCTACCGTTTGTCACACCATTTGGCACCATCTATTCAACCAATATTACACCTCACGCCAGTGAAGGGATTGGTGAATACGACTACGACAACTTCCGTGATGCTCTGGTACACGGTAAAGGTAAACATGGTTACTTGTACCCGGCGATGCCGTATACCTCTTATCAATATCTCACCGAACAGGATATGACGGATTTGTGGGAGTACATGCAGTCTATTCCTGCCGTGGCGCGTCGTAACGATGAAAACCACATGATGTTCCCATCGAACATTCGTCTTGGTCTCCTTGGTTGGAACATTGTCTTTATGGACACCGACCCTATCGACTACAACCTACCTTCAGAGCTTGAGGGTGCGGTGGATGACGTAGAGAAGTGGCAGAAAGGCAAATACTGGGTTGCAGGCTTAGGACACTGCTCAGAGTGCCATACGCCGCGGAATATTGCTCAAGCATTGATTCCTGAACGCATCTTCCAAGGTAACTTGATTGACGGTTGGAACGCACCTGACATTACGTCTACGGAGCTGTATGTGGGCGGTTGGGATGAGAAGACTCTGACCGACTTCTTGCACACAGGTCACTCAGACAAAGGCACTGCTTTTGCTGGGATGGCTGACGTGGTCAAAAACAGTTTGAGCTTAATGACTCGTGAAGACGTTGAGTCTATGTCCTACTATCTACTCAATGGTGACGTAAACAACTTCATTGCCGCCGATGCCGTTCCTTTGGAGCCTAAAGGGTTTGATGAAGCGGCTTATCAAGAGCCAATCTATGCAACTTACAAGCAAACATGTGGAGCATGCCATGGTAACGATGGTAAAGGACGAGATCCGATAGCACCAACGCTCTTGAACAACGGCATTATCATGCACAGTGACCCGTTTAACACCATTGCAGTAACGGTACGAGGTTTACAACCAACTTACATTGACCCTGAACGTAACTTTATGCCAATGGCAAGCTTTGAAGACATCTTATCAGACGCTCGCTTGGCAGAATTGATTACCTTCGTACGTAAACACCTTGGCGATCAACAATCGCCTGTTACGCCAGCAGACGTTCGAGAAGTAAGGGAAACCTTAGAAGCCGCAGGTTATGCCGGAGGACTGCATACCACACCAGATATGTATGACCGACGAGATAACAACATCCATATCAAGTAACTAAAGTGGCGAGTATCAGGTACAAAAAAAGCCCTTTCCAATCGGAAAGGGCTTTGACTTAGTTCCCAAAATTTTTGCCGTTTTACAGCAGTTCTACCGACTGTTGAGCGATAACCCACTCTTCATTGGTAGGAATAACCAGTGCTTTCGCACCAAGCAACTCAGATGTAGCAACAACACCTGCGTTACCAAATCGAGCGTCTTCGTTACCTTTCACATCTTCAACAAAACCTAGCAGTTTAAGGTTGTTTAAGATTTCACGACGAATTGGCATAGAGTTCTCGCCAATACCGCCAGTGAAGATGATGCCGTCAAATGAATCAAGAGCAGCAAGGTAAGACGCAATGTATTTAGACACACGGTATGTAAATACTTGGAATGCTAGAGTTGCACCTTCGTGACCCTCTTCCATCGCTTCCAAAATACCGCGTGCATCGCTTGTTAAGCCAGAAACACCTAAGAAGCCAGAAGCTTTGTTCAAAGAGTTGAACACTTTCTCTTGAGACCAACCTTTCTTAAGAAGGTACTCAATGATGCCTGGGTCAAGGTCACCACAACGTGTGCCCATCATTAGGCCAGACAGTGGCGTGAAGCCCATTGACGTATCAACAGACTCGCCGTTGTTAATTGCACAAACAGAAGCACCGTTACCTAGGTGAACAGAAATGAAACTTGATTCTTCCACTGGCTTATTCAGCATCTTCGCAGCTTCACGGCTTACGAAGTAGTGGCTCGTACCGTGGAACCCGTAACGGCGTACACCGAAATCAGTGTAAAGCTCTTTCGCGATTGCACCAGTGAACGCACGCTGAGGCATTGTTTGGTGGAACGCAGTATCGAATACAGCAAACTGAGGAAGGCTTGGAAACGCTTCAATAGCAGCACGAATACCGATAGCACCAGCCGGGTTGTGTAGTGGAGCAAGGTCAGCAAGTTTTTCGATTTCCGCTGTAACATCTTCAGTAATGCGTACTGTCTGAGTAAATTTCTCGCCACCATGAACAATACGGTGACCCACAGCCACGATGTCTTGAGCTAGACCAAATTCTTCAGTTAAACCTACTAGCTTGCCAATAGCAATCTTGTGATGGCTATCATCGCCTTCGATTGCGATTTCCGTTTTTTCACCGTTGAATTTCCAGCTCATACGAGCGTCTGATAGACCAAAGCATTCGCCCAGACCACTTAGCACAGCATCGCCAGATTGTGAGTCGATGACTGCAAATTTTAGTGATGAGCTACCTGAGTTGATCACCAGTACAAACGAATTAGACATGAAATAGTTTCCTGTTGTGGAGCAAAGGTTGTAATTGCGCATCCGCGCTTCGTACTTCTTGTTTGTGCTCTCTATTATTCAATAATTTTTTAATCTTTCAACTATCTTTTAGTGTTAGTTGCTCGTTTGCGTAAATTTTGTTGATCTATGACAAGTTTAAAATTTATTTGAGCAGTGAAATATATCGAATTCACTCAACTAAAGTGGAATTAGACACTTAAAATCATCAATATATGAGTAAGAAAACAAAAATATTACGAATTTTTTTGAATGAATAGAGTATAGAAGAGCAGAGACAAAAAAGCCGAGCATTTCGCTCGGCTTTCATATTCAACTATTTTTTAATGCAATAGTGTGCAGATATTATGCGTCTTGCGTGCGACGACCACGGCCGTGACCACGTTCACCACGGTGTGCACCACGGTGATCACCACCACGGTTACGATCGAAACGACGCTCGCCACCTTCACGGTTACCTTCGCGGTTGCCACCTTCACGGTTGCCATCGCGGTTACCACGGAAGCCACCTTCGCGACGACCGCCTTCACGACGATCACCACCACGGTTGCCGTTGCCGCCTTCGCGGTTGCCACGGTAACCGCCGCCATCACGACGACCACCATCGCGACGACCACCGTCACGACGACCGCCACCACGAGACTCGCGGAAGTCATCGAAGTCACAAACTACAGCGCCAACTTCTTGTTGACGGATGCGAAGCTTGCTTAGCTTGCTTGCTGCGTCTGAAGTCATTGCTTTTGGTAGCTGAACAAATGTGTGACCTTGAGCTAGTTTAATCGCACCGATAGAGCCTTTACCTAGGCCAAGCTCGTTAGCTAGAGCACCAACGATGTCTTTAACTTGAACACCTTGCTCACGACCAACTTGAAGCTGGTAAGTATCCCAATCTTGTGTATTGAAGCTGCGACCGCCTTCACGACCACCTTCGCGGCGCTCTTTACGACGTTGCTTGTCACGTTCAATCGCTTCAACCATTGGGTCTTCGCCAATGTAGAATAGAGGACGTTTACCTTGCTGACGCTTAAGAAGCATTGCAGCAAGCATCGCTGGGTCGATTTCTAGAGAAGTTTGTAGTTTCTCTACTAGCTCAGCGAATTTGTCTAGTGACTTGTGCTCTTTCTCAGATTCTAACTCTGCTGCTAGCTTGCTTAGACGAGCTTCAGCTACTTGGTCACGTAGAGGAAGTTGGATTTCTTCCATAGATGACTTAGTTACGCGCTCGATAGTGCGAAGCATGCGGATTTGGTTAGTGCGAACTAGAAGAATCGCTTTACCTTTACGTCCAGCACGGCCAGTACGACCGATACGGTGGATGTAAGACTCAACATCGAATGGGATGTCGTAGTTAAATACGTGTGTAATACGTGGAACGTCAAGACCACGTGCAACTACGTCTGTTGCAACTAGGATGTCGATAACACCTTGCTTGATGTGATCAACAGTACGCTCACGTAGAGACTGAGGAATATCACCGTGCAGTGCAGCAGCTTTAAAGCCACGTGCAGATAGCCAATCAGCTAGACGCTCAGTGTCTTGACGAGTACGTACGAATACGATTGACGCGTCAGTTTCTTCAGTTTCAAGAAGACGAGACATCGCTTCATCTTTCTCTACACCCTTCACTACCCAGAACTGTTGTTGAACTTTGTCTACAGTGTGGTTTTTACCAGCAACGTCAACAGTTACAGGATCACGTAGGAAGCGCTCAACAATGTTTTTCAGCATTGGTGGCATAGTTGCAGAGAATAGAACGCGTTGAGCTGATTCAGGAGCGTGCTCCATGATTGCAGTTACATCGTCCACGAAACCCATGTTTAGCATTTCGTCCGCTTCATCAAGTACGAAAGTGCTAACTTCGTCTAGATGTAGACGTTCACGGTTGATAAGGTCTTGAACACGGCCAGGAGTACCTACAACAACGTGTGCACCGTTTTTAAGAGCACGCATTTGATCCACGATAGAAGCACCACCGTAGATTTCTAGAACTTTAAGACCTTTGATATTTTTACCAAGGTTTTTCATTTCAGCCGCAACCTGAATCGCTAGCTCACGAGTTGGAGCAAGAACGATTGCTTGTGGTTTACGTTGATCAAGATCTAGCTTGTTTAGAAGAGGCAGAGAGAATGCTGCCGTTTTACCTGTACCCGTTTGTGCCTTGCCCAGCGCGTCAGCACCTTCCAATAGGTGTGGGATTGCCGCAGCCTGAATTGGAGTTGGTGACACGAAACCCATTCCGTCTAGAGCAGAAAGGATAGAATCATTCAGAGATAAATCACTGAATTGAATAACAGAATCTTGCATTGGGATCCTACTTAATTAAACAAAAAAACAGTCCCATATGCTCTTCCAATTCGATACTGATCCATCCAGATACTAAATCCATTCAGAAAGGAATTAGCACAGTACACAACCGCGATAAGCCATTAGGGACGACTAAGGGAGGCGGATTATTCCTTAAATGCATAAAAAAAGCTAGAAAAAATTGAATTACATCACAATTTATTCTCACTAATGGTAATATTCGCATAAAATTCCACCTACCCCTCCATTCTCCGTAGAGAAAAGCACCACAACGCTGCTCAATTCATCAATAATTCACAGTGAAATTGGGGGCTTTAGGTAGTAATAATAGCTCGCAATGATTATAGTGTGCCCAATTCCATTGGTAAGTTAAGAAAAGATGTTTCAAGATAACCCGCTATTAGCTCAGCTTAAGCAACAAATCCAAGAAAACCTGCCTAAAAAAGAAGGCTCAATCAAAGCAACTGATAAAGGCTTTGGCTTCCTGGAAGTGGACAGCAAAACCAGCTTCTTCATCCCACCTGCGTACATGAAAAAGTGCATTCACGGCGACAAAGTCGTTGCCATCATCCGCACTGAGAACGAACGCGAAGTTGCAGAACCACAAGAATTGATCGAACAATCACTTACTCGCTTTATTGGCCGAGTAAAAATGTTCAAAGGCAAATTAAATGTTGTGCCTGATCATCCGCAGCTGAAAAAGCTTTCTCTAAAAGCGAAATTAAAGAAAGGCTTAAAGCCTGACAATTTCGTTGAAGGCGACTGGGTTGTTGCTCATCTTATTCGTCACCCTCTTAAAGGTGATAACTCATTCTTCGTAGAGATTTCTGAGAAGATTACCGATGCAAACGACAAGATTGCTCCGTGGTGGGTAACGCTCGCACAAAACGATCTGCCAAACTCAGAGCCTGCTGGCATTGAAAATTGGGAATTGAAAGACGATGCGGATCTTGAACGTGTTGATATGACACACGTGCCTTTCGTCACCATTGATGGTGAATCAACCAAAGACATGGACGATGCGCTGTTTGCGAAGAAGACAGAGTCTGGCGACTTTGAACTGACCATCGCAATTGCCGATCCAACTGCATACATTACACCAGAAGACGAAATGGATAAGGTAGCACGTGAACGTGGTTACACTATCTACCTTCCAGGTCGTAACATCCCTATGCTTCCACGTGACCTTGCAGATAACCTATGTTCACTGATTGAAGGTGAAGTACGCCCTGCGATTTGCTGTACTGTGACAGTAAGCAAAAAAGGTGTCGTTGGTGATGACATCAACTTCTTCGCAGCAAACATTAAGTCTCATGCGCGCCTTGCTTATGACAATGTGTCAGATTGGCTAGAAAACGGCAGCTCAGACAAGTGGCAACCATCAGAAGAAATCGCAACCATCGTTCGCGACCTATATGACTTTTCTCTTGCTCGCGCTGATTGGCGAGAAAAGAATGCCGTTATCTTCCCAGATCGCCCAGACTACCGTTTTGAACTAAGCGAAGACAACGACGTTATTGCTATTCACGCGGACATGCGCCGCAGCGCAAACCGTCTTGTAGAAGAATCGATGATCACTGCAAACATCTGTGCTGGCCGTACACTACGTGACAAATTTGAAACGGGCGTGTTCAACACACACGCAGGCTTGAAAGCTGAGAAAATCGAAGAAGTCGTTCAAATGGTAAACCCTGAAGGTACACTTGAATTCACAGCAGAATCAGTTGCGACACTAGAAGGCTTTGCGGCACTTCGTCGTTGGTTGGGCGAACAAGAAACGACTTACCTAGATAACCGTATCCGTAAATTCCAAACGTACAGTGAAGTAGGCAACCAACCACTTCCTCACTACGCAATGGGTCTAGATATCTACGCGACTTGGACTTCACCAATCCGTAAATACGGCGACATGATCAACCACCGCATGCTGAAAGCCGTCATTCTTGGCAAAGAACCGGTTCAAACACCTGATGATGAAGTCGGCGAAGAATTAGCACTGCACCGTAAGCACCACAAAATTGCCGAGCGAAACGTGTCAGATTGGTTATATGCTCGTACTCTTGCAGAAGAGCCAAGTAAGAAAACGTGTTTCACAGGTGAGATTTTCGATATTAATCGTGCTGGTGCACGTGTTCGACTTCTCGAAAATGGCGCAGCGGCCTTTATTCCTGGTAGCTTGATTCTTGATAATAAAGAAAGAATTGAGTGTAACGGTGACAACGGTACCATTTCTATCGATAAAGAAGTGGTATACAAACTTGGTGATACATTGGAAATTGTTCTTTCGGACGTAAACCAAGAAAACCGCAGTTTAGTTGCAAAACCGACCCAGGTATTCGCTGATAAGCCAGCGACACAAACAGAAGAATCTGTGAGTGAATAATACCGGTTAAAGTTTAAAGGCGCTCAACTGAGCGCCTTTTTTATTTGTCATGTAAAAACGATAAGAACGAATATGCCGAACATTGAGATCATTCGCTTTAATCACTTCACTGCTCGCAAAAGTGAACGCTACACCGCCACCCACAACGGCTTATATGTTGTTGAGGAAGGCACCCTTGTTATCAACCAGCCAAGTGGCGAACAATTTGAACTGAAAGCAGGAGATTTCACCCTTTATAATTCAGCGGACTTAAGAAGTGCAGAAGCCAAACCTGGTGGTTTTAAAGCGATTGCCTTGGTCTTTGACATTGGTTTGTTCAGTGAATTCAAATCGGCCCACCCTACGATTACATCAGACACCGACGATCGTCGCTTTTATCCATTTTCAGCTCAAGGCCACCTAGTTATCTCGCAGCTTAAGAGCGCGTTAATTGAATTAGCAGATAACAAAGCGCCACAATACGCTCAAAGCCATATTGCCCTCGCCCTGTTGTCACTGATGGTAGAAGTTCAGCCAGACATCTTATCTATCATTGATGACGCAAGCAGCCTAACCGCGTCCCAGAAGGCGATTAAGTACATTGAAAAGAACATAGAAAAAGACATCACATTAGAAGCGTTAGCAACGCACATGAGTATGTCTATCGCCACACTCAAACGTAGATTGGCAGCGGAGAACCTTTCGTTCTCACATATTTTGAAAGTGAAACGCATCAACCATGCCGCAACCCAACTTCGTGTCTCTCAGAAATCCATCACTCAAATTGCCTTTGAATCTGGATTTAAGAGTGCAGCGCACTTTAGTACCGCGTTTAAATCGATTTACAGCATCACGCCAAAAGAGTTTCGTAGTCAAATCGCAAAGTAATAGGGGTTGAAGATAAGTTAGCCATCAATCCCAAAAACACGCTTGAGGATCGCTTTCCAGTTCGGCGAGAAGCACCTCAAGCGTTTGACTAGTTGGTAACTTCTCGTAAGGTACCCATACCAATTCTTCTTCACGATAGATCGGAACATAAAAGCACCAAAGCTGAGCTTTAGCATCAAATAGGATTTTAGCGATGGGAGATGTGTATTCACTGTGTTGTGAATCAAGTAAGAAGTGCGCGTGATAAAGCTCGACACCGTTCTCTATAGGCTCGTATAAGCACTTCCCTAGCGCTTCTACTGGCAAATTGACATTGCGCCTAGCGCAGAGCGTTTGAACCAACTTGTGCAGGCGACTGGTCGCCATTTGAGACACGGACATGAGCGTACTCCTGATATGTTGTTCTTAGTATATACCCAAGTGCCTGAGAGAGGCAGAAATCACCATCGGGGCATGCGCCCGCTCAAGTGTAGAATAGCATCGCATTTGATGCCGAAAAGCTAACTGCGTCACCTCTTTCACTTCAAATCAGTAAAACCCTCCCATCCGATATTATTGATAGTTATCAACATAAAACGAGAGCAATCGATCATTCGCTATGGATATCAATCTGCATTCACAAAAGTGTAACCTGAACGAAATATGATGAGCGCTGCGATATACCGTATATGGAGTTCAATATGTTACGTTTTACTGTGGCAACTGTATTAGCCATGGCTCTTTCCCTTCCTTCTGCTGTGGCAAAAGAAGTGAATATTTCAGGTTCTACCTCCGTTGCACGAGTAATGGATGTACTTGCAGAAGAATATAATAAAACACACCCTGACGATTATATTGCCGTGCAAGGTATTGGCTCAACCGCTGGTATCACTATGGTAAATAAAGGTGTGGTTGAGATGGGGATGAGCTCTCGCTATTTAACAGAAAGAGAGAAAGGAGAAGACTTAAACGTATTCCCTATCGCTTATGATGGTCTTGCTGTTGTTGTTAACCGAACCAACTCTGTCATCAACCTTTCAGAACAACAACTGTTTGATATCTACAAAGGTAAAATCGATAACTGGAAGCAAGTTGGCGGTACAGACCAACCTATCGCAGTCGTCACGCGTGAAGCCTCTTCCGGTTCTCGTTACAGCTTTGAAAGTCTACTTGGATTGACCAAGATCGTGAACGACCGTCTGGTCTCTGACATCAATCCAAACAACCTTGTCGTCAACAGCAATAGCATGGTGAAAACCATCGTAAACCATAACCCCCACGCGATTGGTTTTATCTCTGTTGGGTCAGTTGATCGCTCAATAAAAGCGATTCAATTCGAAGGCACTGCTCCTACAGCGAGCAACATCGCCAATCACAAATACAAATTAGCTCGCCCATTCTTAGTTCTGTACAAAGTTGATGGATTGGAAAAAGCAGGCAAAGACTTCGTGAAGTTCCTGAAGTCGCAAGAAGGTCAAAAAGCGATTGCAGATTACGGCTACACACCGGTAAAAAGCTTCAATCAGTAAACCGCAGGTACAAAAAAGAGAGCCTAGTTGGGCTCTCTTTTTTGTTTGAATCTTTTTATTCCGATTAGAAGTGCAATTGAATCACAGAAACAACCACCGCTCCAGGTCGACGAATGCCTTCAATTTCTACTTTGATTTCACGCTCAATCTCAAGACCTTTCTTGATTGGTGTGATTTTAGTAAGCGTACTTGATGCACGTACATTGTTACCCGCCTTCACAGGGTACGGGAAACGTACTTGGTTTAAACCCAGGTTCACGACCAACTTTGCTGTTGGGAACATTGGTTTTTCTGGATCAACAGAATCTGTCAACTTCGGCAAAAGTGCCAGCGTCAGGAAACCATGAGCAATCGTAGTTTTAAATGGTGATTCTGTTGAAGCACGTTCTGGATCGGTGTGGATCCATTGCATGTCTTCCGTTACCGAACCAAATTGGTTGATACGTTCTTGAGAAACATGAACCCAATCACCCACGTGGATCACTTCACCAACCTTGTCGCTCAACTCATCGAAAAGCACTTGCGCTTCTGGTTTTAGGACAATTGGATCAGGTTGAGAAATCACTTCCTCATTCACAGCAGGCTGCTGATGATCACGTACTTTAGAAAAAAGAAAGCTGCTTTGTGCTCGACCTAAAAAGTCACCCCAATAATCGCGTAGCGTTGGAGACATCCAATTCATAAACTCTGATTGGTGAGCAGAGATCGCACCAACTTTGTCTTTAAATAGATTCGTGACTTTCATAAAAACCCTTCGATAAATTCAAGCACAACTGGCTATACCAGTTAATTTTGAATTAACTCACACTATGTTGCAAATACTTTCGGGCGAACACATGTATACTCAAAGTCATTTAATTCTTATTTTTCATTAAGATACCAATAAAACACTATTTTATTAAGTAACCACAACATAAAGTAAATACTCTACAATATATCGTAACAATCATCTTTTCTACGGTAATTTGTGATATTCACCTTCTAAAAGTGTGACTATAAAACGCGCAAACAGTTCTTTTAGATGAGATCAATACTTTACAACGTTTTCTACTCACCCTATTATACGTCCCGCAACGGAGAGATGGCTGAGTGGTTGAAAGCACCGGTCTTGAAAACCGGCATACGTTAATAGCGTATCTAGGGTTCAAATCCCTATCTCTCCGCCACTTATTCAGAAAGCTCGCATTTATTGCGAGCTTTCGTCGTTTTAGCTCCTGTAAAATGACCGTATTTCTAAATCCCTAGTCGTGTGCGACCCCAGCACTCCGTCAATATCTATTCTCTTTTCCTCTCGACTAGTTGACTAACCAGTTCCTCATTTATTGTTATTGTTGAAAAGATCTGCATCTCTCCCCTTTCTATCCTAACGTAAGACTTGTTATAACTAGCATTAACACAATAACAATTCATGGAAGACACAATGCCGATTCAATTTCATCAGCTTACTGCCAAAGAAAACACTTCTACTCTCTCTATCGGTGGTTGGCACATTGAAGCCGAGCAATCTTGGGGCATATTCAGTTCTGAGGGCGATATTGGTTCGATGCTTGGTGACTTACTGTGTGGTGAGATTAAACCTGAATCAGGTCAACTCAACATCGAAGGTTGCCATATTGCTCAGGTCTCCCTTTCCGAGCAACAACGATTGTTGGAACTGGAGATAGAAAAGGACGATACCGACTTTCTCGACCGTATTGACCAAGGCAGTTCCGTTTACCAGTTGATTTTTGAAGCCTGCCAAGATGAAGCCTTCACACAGACTCTGATTGAAGATCTCGACTTATCACATTTAGCAGAAAGCGGTTTTCGAGTGCTTTCAACGGGTGAAACACGACGCGTTATGCTTGCCCGAGCGCTAGCTACCAAGCCTGACTTAGTATTGTTAGACAACCCGTTGACTGGTTTGGATGTCGCGCACCGTGCATCATTGGCAACATATCTCCAAACACTCTCTCAATCAGTGCAAATGCTGATCACCTTCTCTCGTGAATCTGACATGCCTGACTGGATAGAACATATTGCGCTGTTCAACGCTGGCAAGCTTGATAGCACCATGGATAAGCAAAGCTGGGACCAGCACCCTATCATTGCGCAGATCAAATCGCAGTCAGAAAAACAAAGCGAAGAGATGATGACGTTGATTCGCCAACACCAACATTCGACGCACTTCGACAATCCAATTTTTGAGCTCAAAAACGGCAAAGTGGAATATACAGAGAAAACCATTTTTACCGACTTAAATTGGCGTATTGATAAGGGCCAACACTGGCAAGTCAAAGGGCCCAACGGCTGTGGTAAAAGTACACTGTTAGGGTTGATATTTGGTGATCATCCTCAGTGTTACAGTAACGATATTCAGATCTTTGGTAAGAAACGCGGTAGTGGCGAGACCATATGGGAAATCAAGCAACACATTGGCATGGTTTCTTCTGCGTTGCACCTTCAATATCGTGTTAATTGCAGTGCACTAGAAGTGATTCTATCAGGTTTCTATGATTCGATTGGCTTGTATTCGCAACCAAGTAAAAAGGAAATAAATATCGCTAAAGACTGGCTTACGATCTTGCACATGGAACAATACGAGAAGACGTCATTCAAGCGATTGGAATATGGTCAACAGCGACTTCTACTTATTGCACGAGCCATTGTAAAGCAGCCTATGTTGCTGATATTGGATGAGCCTTATCAAGGTTTGGATTACCTAGGTCGTGTGTTGGTAAAAAACACACTTGAGTTAATCGCGAAAGAAAATCTAAGCCAGCTCCTGTATGTTTCTCACTATCAAGAGGATGACTTAGGCAGTGTTCAGAACTACCTAGAATTCAAGTTTGACAAGCAAGCCCAGTGCTATAAAGGTTGCATTGAGTAAAGCATTCACTGAGTGGCAACCACTTCCGAATAAGGAAGTGGTTTGGCGTAGAAATAACCTTGGTGTAGCTTCACACCTAACATTTTTAAGTGTGCAGCTTGCTCTCGAGTTTCTACACCTTCCGCGATCAGGTCGACATGCAGATCTTCCGCCAATCGAACGATAGCGTTCAACACCGTTGAATTAACGCTCTCAATCCCGATTGTATCAACAAAACACTTATCAATTTTCAGATAATCGACTTTCATATGTTGCAGTACCGCCAACGCGGTTTGCCCTGTACCAAAGTCATCAATCAACACCTGAATCCCATGCAGCCTCAGCGCCGCAATGTGACTCCTCGCTTCTCCGTCGATCAATTGTCTTTCTGTGATCTCGATACTCATTTCGACGTTGTATTGTTGAAGCTTACGGTGGATAGTCTCGATTTTTCTTATCACATGGGAATTAGCTAGATAACCCGGTGGAACATTGACGCCTAAATGAACAGGCAGTTTGAATTTCGCTTGAGAGAAATCTTCACACGCTCTTTCTAATACAAAGTCAGTCAACATTTCCACTAACCCACTCTCTTCAGCTGCGGGTACAAATTCATCCGGTGAGATAAACCCCCGCTGTTTATGGGGCCAACGAACTAAAGCTTCATAACCAAACGTTTTGCCTGTGCTCGAATCCACTTGAGGTTGGTAATACAATAAAAGCTCACGCTTTTTTATTGCTTTGCGTAGGTCAGAAACTAAGCTGCGTTGAGGATCGATGAAGCGGTTGATAAAGAAAATAAAAAGATAAAAGAGCAATAAGATTGGAACCGCAGAAACCACGTACGAAAAGCGCTTTTGCTCAACGTAAAAGTCGCTGGCTTCCACTAGTGCCTCATAGTCGAACAATTTTGAGTAGCCGAGTGACACCGCATTCTCTCCCTGCATAGACGCATATTTAGGCGCAGAAGCATTACCCACAAACATGGCTGAACGTTTTAAACGAACGTCATTACGGTAGCCAATAGTGGCTCCAAAGTAGTCTCTATCAACAATAGTGACCGCTTTGTATTCAGGTGCATCTTCTTTTGGCGTCACTAGGAATAAGACTTGCTCGCCATAGCCGGTGATATGTCCAAGCGTGAGCTCACCTTTACGATACAACTCAACATAGCTATCCATAGGACGATTCATTGTCCCCAGCTTTGAGGAACAAATAATCTGGCCATCTTTGACAATCAGGGTTTCATCGATATGCCTTTCAAACATTAAATTCTGTTGTATCGCTTCGCAACGTTCTGGATAGATCAAGGCCGTTCGGTTTTCCGTCTCAATTTGAAACAGGATTTCATCCGCAACTTGCAGATTCTTATCAAGAATATGATCGAGATTACGCTGAACACTTTGATGTGCCAAATAGAAAACTTGCGCAACGATCAGAGGCAACGGAAGCAGGTAAATGATGGCTTTTTTCCAAAGCTCTTTATTTATCATCGAGGAATGGTCTCTACTCAATCAAATTTATAAATAAAACACCGATAACGCGTCCCTATCAAACACTTAAGAAACTCTTTCGAAAGTAATCTTCCGAGCTGAATCCATTGATTGAGTATGGGTAATAAGCAATAAAGCCGCAAATATAACAATGAGTTATTGATACATGGCTCATTTGAGAGACAGAGTTTAACAACTTTCTTAATTGTATTGCGATCTGTGAAGGTAAATTCACACAAAAATTGCCAATTCTGCCAATAGGTAAAGATGAAACCTGCTAGAAGAAAAATCATGTCCTTATGCTTGAATGATGGTCGTTCTTAATTAAGGTAAAAATATTAATATGGCTTTTTCTCATTATATGAGAATATCCGCCACCAATTATTTTCCTTTTCTCAGTGTTTAAGAATTATAGTTGTTGCATACCAATTATCACGTTACAACACACTCATGACGACAAACAAAGCCAACGCTAATCAGGTAAACGAAAAGGCGCTGCAATTGCTCATGCAAGTCGCAGTCAGTCCATTCCCAGTCTCTGCGAAAACGCTCAGTGAACAACTGGCCGTACCTTTGAGTAGTCTTTATCGACATTTAAAGCTGCTTAAAGAGTGGAATTTGATTGAAGAAAGCGTACACGACAAGACATTTGTAGTCGGCCCAGCCGCTTTGCTGCTAATGCACAGCTATGAAACCGCACAACATGGCTTAGACATGGTAGAAACCATTTTGGCTCGCTTGGTTCAACAAACCGGTGAAATGGCGGCTTATATGGTGCCTTCTGGTTACCGCGCGCTTTGCGTCAGACAAAAAGAGAGTATGCAGGCGCTTCGATGCAGCTACGTCCAGGGTCAAAGTCAACCATTGCTTCGTGGCGCCTCATCTAAGGTGATGCTGGCTTTTATGCCCCAAAGCCGATGCGAAAAAATCCTGCGTCATTTTGGTCAGGACCATCGTCTCAGCGAGTGGGAACAAGAGCTCAGCACCATACGTAAGAACGGATACGCTGTTAGTACATCAGAAATTGATCCTGGTGTTTCTGGCATCAGCGCACCAGTCATGAAAGGAAGTAAATTGATTGGCGCAGTCTCGGTAATGGCTCCGGCTCACCGAGTCGAAAAGGATAAGCAGCGTATCATTTTGCATGTGTTGCAGGCAGCGAGGGCGTTGCCGCCAGAAAGGTAATTCATCATGTTAGGCTTTTTCAAACGCTATAAACTTCATCGAGCTCAGAAACCCGTCCATCACTACCCTTTTTCTTTCATGACGGTTTGTGAGCATTTAGCCCCGATGAGCAGTGGCGCTTTTGATTTAGCTGATCAAAGTTTAGAGAACGCCAGTGACTGGCTTTACCAGCAACATGATCAAGGTTCGGCTGCGAACTTAGGACACTTTTCTCATCACCAAATCGAGAGTGGCGACTTTCAAGAGGCGTTAAGTTTGTCTCTTTCACGCCACTCAATACCCGTGGTGCTTTCGAATTGTACCGAAGCGATTCTATCGATGTTGCCCGTTGTGGTTTGCGATAACGATGAAATTGGCATCATCAATATTGGACACCGAATTAATCTCAAGCCAACCTTGGAGCCTCGCCTTGGCTCAGCTTTTCACTTTGCATTATCTCGCTATCGAAACGTACGCTTGTTTTTTGCTGGTGCAAATGAGCAAGAGACCAAGCAAGAAACGTGGGACTACGCCGAAGACCAAGGGTGCGATTGGGTTACCGATCGTGAATTTTCCTTTCGCTACCGCAATCATCTCAAGCAACAAGTGGGAAGTTACCTAGACCATTGCGACCAAATCGTTATATCGATTGACCTGGCATCACTAGTAACAAAGAACAATCTGGATGGAACACCTGCGTTAGATATGCAAATGGTACTTCGCACGATTCGTTTATGTTTGGTATCCGGGAAGGTGAAAGCCGTTCACCTCGTTGGTGATAGAGATCGCCTTGTGTATTCCAAGCAAACGAAAGCCATTCTCGAAGAGCTATATCAAATGGCACCGTTGATCGACCACGCGGCATAGCTCTTACTTCTACCCATGAGCCATCATAAAATGTTGTCTCATGGGATTACTATCGCATATAGCCCTTTCTTATTATTTATTAACAATTTAATACGCAAAAAGTGCGACGCATACCCACCCAAACTATTGAACTAAGATCACATTCACGTTCTAATAGACACGATATGAACTTGGTATGACATACGAATAAAAAACAACCAAAGTTCAATAACTAAGCGGTCATATTACAACTAAAAATCAAACCGCAAATTTAACTTCGATGAGCCTTTTGCTCACACTCGCTTGGTGCCATTAAGTTCCACTAGATTTAGGATACTTGATGATGCTAAAACAAATATTCATCACACTCGCATCTATTTTTTCCCCCTACGCTCTGGCAACAGTGTTTGACTTAGCTGACATTAAAACCGGTGAAGAGGTCGGTTTTTGCCCTAATGGCAGCATTACTGTTACAGGTTCGACCTACCACTGTAGCACTAGTATTGAACTGCAAACTGGCGATTGGATTCTCAACAGAAACCACAACGCCGCAACACTCACCGCTCAGAGCTCGATTACCTTGAAAGGCTCGAATATCGTTGGAGCCACAGACAATCCAATTAACATTAACGCTTTGGGTACTTGGCTTAAAGTGGAAGGAAATAGCTACGTTCTTGGCGATATTTCTGCACTCGGATCCATTCAAATTACGGACAGTGAAGTAAAAGGAAAAATAAAAACAAATGGCGTAGGACCTAATGGCCGATCCGTTGAGTTTCACGGTATGCAAAATGTTTTAAATGGTGAAATCATCGCTCAAAGCGAAGTTTATATTGAATCAGGCATGTTCTGTGGAAAGATCGAGTCAACAGGCACTAATGTAAAGATCAATACGACGGATACTAATTCATCTAACAGGCCTATTGTTGTAGGTGATATCAACGCAAGGTCCACAATTGAACTAAACAATGTAGAAGTGTTCGGCTCAATAACGTCTCTCGGTCATACCGTGGATACCGGATTCAAAGCAACGAACGTTTATGCTGATAGACAAGCCATTACTGCACACCATTTTTCGATGAATAGCACCGATGTTTCAGTATGTGGGCAAGTTACTGCTAGCCTTGATGCGGGAACCAACTTTAAACATTTCTGTGGAATACAAGACCCTAACTGTGATTACGCAAACCAAAGCCCGAAAGTCTGCACGGTTCCAGAAACGATTCCGGTTTGTAAAATTACCCCACCATCAGAAGACGATTTCGATCTTGTCGTCACACCAGCAGAAGACATCGCACTAATGTGTGGTGATGAACTCCCTCAGTTTACCGTAACTACAACCAACAATGGTAAAGTAACGAGTGCTCAAGTGTTGGCTTCTCTCTCTCATCCTGACCTATTCACTCTTGAGATGGTCGAAGGAAAACAGAAAATTGACGACAACAACTTTGTCTCGAAGGATGACGGGACGCTCATAATAAAAGTTATCCCGAATGATATCGATTCGATTGCGTTAGATTCAAATTACACACTGACTTTCACCATGGTTGACGACATAAACAAAGCACAAACCGTGCAGTTCATGTTTACACCATATATGTTTGAAGCGTACGCAGAAGACCTCAGCTCACTTAAAGAGATTCACGTTGTCGCTGGTAAATCAAAAACCGTAAATACCCGCTTGTTAGCTTGCGCATCAACCGGTGAACAAGTTATTGCTACTAATTACAATGGTACCCCTCAGGTCGCCCACCCGATCATCAAGCCAGCGGGTGGTAGCGAAGGAAACTTTCGTTACTCTGCGGAGTTTTCGGATGGTCTTTCTAGCCATGGTTTAATCACGAATGAATCTGGATTGTTCTCTGTAAACCTATCCGATACCTTCGAATGTAAGGGTTTCGAAGAATGTCCAGAAGAAGGTTCCGTTAAAGTCGAGGGGACGTTTGACGTCAAATCCCGACCATGGACGTTAGCGATTTGTGATGGTTCAACAACACTGGCTTCCGGTACGTCAGAGAGCGGACCGGGCTTTATTGCTGCTGGCGAATACTTCTCGCTAACCATTAAACCCATCATTTGGCAAAGTGGTGGCTCTGTTACTGGTGAAGTAAGTACAAAGAGTTATTGCAACGCAGATGTTACTCGCAACTTTATGTTGGAAGATGCACCCGCGGCAAGCATCGTATTAAGTAGTAAACAAAAGACGCCGACTGAAACGGCAAACCAATCCGAGAAGTTACTGGAAAGTACCTTGTCACTCACTCGTAGTCATACTGAGAGCGAAAACGAACAATACACCTTTTCTGATTTGTATTGGGAAGAAGTCGGTAGTTTGAAGATTAAAGCCAGCCTAACCAGCGAATATCTCGATATGACAGTCAACACAGGTTACCGAAATGTTGGCCGCTTCTACGCCAAATACTTCAAAGCTCGTGATGCTGAATGGACATATCCGACTAAGCAGAGTTTCATCTACATGAATCAACCATTCGAGCGAGTCAGCTATGACGTTGTCGCACTCAACGCGAAAAAAGAAGACATCAAAAACTACGTACATTTTGATGCGAGTTTGCGAGAGCATTTCCATTTGGGTGAACTGAGTGACTACGTCGACCGCTTTATACCACCAGCAGCAGAATCGGCTGAATGGAACTTGGTTGGCGATGCAAGCGTCGGTACTTTCACTATCGATAAAGCAATGGGTAACGCCAATTGTGATAATAGTCCTTGCTGGGAAAAAGATGGGACTGACGGGAAATATCCAGATGGTCCATTCAATAAAGATTCAGGCTCGACGAACAGCAAGATTGGTTTAACTCACATCGCAGTGATCGATGAAATAAACTTCTTCGATGATCGACATATCCTTGAAGAGCAGCCCGACATTCGCTTTGGTAGGCTGAACTTTAAAGACGTCGGAGGTAACCAAGGTATGACTATTAAGGTACCTCTGGATGTGGAAGTGTGGCAAAACGGACGATTCGTTACTCACTTTGAAGACAGTGCAACAACCGCTAATGGCGTACATCATTCTCGCACCCCTATTTGGTCAAATTCTTCACCAAATAACACTCTTTTATCTGGTGAAGGTACGATGCTCGCTGGCAGGACGTATGACATTGTCGCAAGCCAAGTAGACTCAGCACGAGAACAGGTGCGCTTTCATTTAGATCTGAGTAGCGCAGGCAACAACTTACCTTGGTTGAAGTACAATTGGGATAAAACCGATACGGAAGAGGACAACCCACCTACGGTTGTGACATTTGGTATTCATCGTGGTAACGACAGAATCATCTATCGAGGGGAGCCAAACTTTATTGGTATGAATTAACTTCCTCCTCTTATAGTCCGGAGATAAAAAGCGCCCCTCGTGTGAGGGGCGCTTTTTACTATATTGTTCTTACGTCGTAAACAATTCTTAGCTTGATGAACGGCGAGCTTTCAAGCGTTTCACCATCGCTAAACGACGTTCAGCACTGCCTTGATCGGTTGCAGACTGGTTTGGATTATTGCGTCGGCCTTGACGGTTTTTAAATGCAGGCTTCGAATTTAGCTTCTCAATGTACGATTCGCGTTGTTTTGGCTCGTAACCAGCAAGTTCGATACGACGAATATGTTGTTGAATCAGGTTTTCAACCTGGACTACAGTTAGCTCTTCTTCACGATTCACGAAAGATACTGCATGACCTTGTTTACCTGCACGGCCAGTACGACCGATACGGTGAACGTAATCTTCTGCTAGGAATGGCATGTCGTAGTTGACTACGTGTGGTAAGTCCTCAATATCCAAGCCACGTGCAGCAACGTCTGTTGCCACCATCACACGTACTTTGCCAGTTTTGAACTCTTCCAGAGCACGACGGCGAGCACTTTGCGCACGGTCACCGTGACAAACTACGGCTTTAATACCATCCAGTTTCAATTCTTTTACTACATCGTTTGCGGTTTCTTTGTAGTTCACGAAAACCAGCACTTGTTTCCAGTTTTTACGACCAATAAGCTCAGAAAGTAGCTCTGTCTTACGTTCTTGATCCACTGGATACAATACGTGAGCAATAGTTTGCGCAGTGGTATTTGCACGCTCTACTTCGATACGCTTTGGCTTACGTAGAATATCTTTTGCTAACACGTTTAGTTGGCTAGATGTCGTCGCAGAGAACATCATGATCTGTGGATCGGTATCCACATCCAACATGATTTTACGAACCGCATGGATAAAACCCATGTCCAAGATTCGGTCTGCTTCATCAAACACAAGGAACTCAATGTTTGCTACTGAAACGTTACCTTGCTCAATGTGCTCTTCTAGACGTCCTGGTGTTGCAACCAGAATATCCACACCACTTTCTAACGCAGTCACCTGTGATGACATCTTACGACCACCAAAAATAGCCGCAACAGAGAGATTCGTGTACTTGGTGTAAGCTTTGATGTTATCAGCGATTTGCTCTGCTAATTCACGAGTCGGAGCCATGATAAGTGCACGTGCCGTTTTGCGAGACGCGTTACGACCACTGTCCAACAAGCGTTGAATCATTGGCAAAGAGAAGGCCGCGGTTTTACCCGTACCTGTTTGTGCAGTAGCGAAAATATCATGACCTCGACGAGCCATTGGAATCGCCTTCTGTTGGATTGGCGTTAACTTCTCATAACCGCATTCTGCCAGTGCTGTAACCACTTCTGGCGCAAAACCTTGAGATGAAAATGACATTGAGCGTATTCCTTAAACAAACCACTAGATAGCTTTGAAAATTTAGCGGTGCACTATACCCGAATTCAAGTGATTTATCTCACTTTTTTCATAATGCCTATCACTTGATGTATATCAAACTAGTTATACGTTTATAAACATACACTGCGCGCCTTAACCAGCTCGTTTAATCTAACTCAGAAGAATCAAATTATGAAAACTGGTTTGTTGGCACTTGCTTTCATCTCTTTGAATACTTATAGCGCAAGTATCCCTTTAACTTGGTCTGGTATTGCACCTTCTATTGCACAGAGTCCAGAAAATGTTGAGGCTAAAAATGGGGTCGTACAATTAGACCTCTACAGAGAACACATTGAATTATCAGTAAATAATCTAGAAAAAGAGCAGATAACCCTCTCTAAATCTAACGTCCCTGTGATAGCTTTAGATCTATAATCTACTTGCCAAGGATTGGCTCTTCTTCGCTCCTTTCAAGCCTGCCTCTCACCTTCCTAACACCCCATTTTAATATTGACGTTCTTTAGTCACCTCAAACGTAGAAGAAATAGATCAAAGGTAATTTATCATTCTAGGTGATATTTACGTTAAAGAACTTTCTCTTCTGGCCGATATAAAAGATGTCTCAGTAACAAGGAAGGTTATCATGACAAAACAAATATTAGCATTAATACTATTTACGCTACCGCTAAACGTAAATGCTGCAGAAACAGTTATAAACTGGTCTGGGAAAGTAAAGTCTATTGCTGTTCAGCCTAGCAACGTTGAAGTTAAATCAGGTTATATTGATTACGATCTCGACGAAAAACACATTCATCAAGCGTTGTCGATAGATAAGTTAAACTGGACACCACCAACTCTAGAGAAAGAGCAACTCATAGTGTATCGAACGAACATCCCGTTGCTATCACTTGAGTTATAGGTATCTAGCGTAATTGTATCTTAAAGGCGTACAGACCACCTGCAGTCTATACGCCTTGTAGTTTAGGACTTGAGTTGGTTATTGAAGAAAGAAATAACGATTCTTCCCACTCTTCTTGGCCTCATACATCGCCATATCAGCTTTGTGCATTAGTTCGTCTAAAGTGCAGTGATGTGTAGCGACACAGCATGCCCCAATCGACGTAGTTACTTGATAAAACGAATTTGGCATCACTTCTATTGGATCTTGTATCAATTGGATTAAGGATGCCGCGTAATGCTCCGGATTTTCCATATGCTCAGAACTGCTCAATAGGATCGCAAATTCATCTCCACCAAGTCTTGCCAGCAAAGCATTGTCTCCAAAGACTCGATGTAGAACCGAAGCAACATGACTAAGTGTTTTATCCCCAGCAGCGTGGCCATACTGATCATTAACCAATTTAAAGCTATCAAGATCGAGATACATCAAGCACGCTTTTTTTTCTGCTTTCGCACTCTGTAACAATGTTTCTAGCGCTTGAGTTTGAAAAGCAGCGCGATTAACAAGACCCGTTAAACTGTCGTGATGTGCTAAATAGTGAATGCGTTGGTTATCAGAAAAAGCACGAAGCTGGAACCGAGCAATAAAGTATGCCAAAACAATGCTCAACAAAATACCAACTTGCATCAACCATTTACGTTCATACATTGCGCCACTTAACTCTTTGCGTGTATCGAAATTCACGTAAGAGGCTAACTTCCAAGCCGTTGAGCTGTTTTCACTAACGTGGTAATCCTGAAAACAATAAGGGTTAATTCGCCCTACAGCCCCAACAGATTCAATGGTCATGATCCCTTGATCATTTTCAATACGACCCGAACGGGTTTCACGAATTTGTTCGGCTATATCAGGAAAAGCGTTGTAAATCGTGTCTTTTTCTCCGCCTTCATACATAAAGGCGAACTCAGAGTCTGGATGATCTTTATTAAATAGAAAGTAGCCGTCTTTATTGAGTAGCATGTAGTTACTACTCGCATCTAGGCTGAATAACTGCATACCGTCCATAAGGTATTTCGCTAAATAGTTCACCACGACAATCCCACGCTTATTGCCTTCTTTATCGAATACCGGCGCCGCGAGACGAATCATTGGCTTGAGTGGGGCTTCTATTTGACCATGCTCCATGTTCAAGTCCAAAGGAGACACATAAATCTTACGACAGCCTAGTTGCATTGCTTTGGCAAAATAGTAACGATGGCTTTTGTTCTGCAATTGCTCTTCAGGTACGATTTGCGCGTGCCCTTCATTGAAGTTAATGCGCACTACCTCGTTCCCTTCCATATCTAGGTAGCGTAATTGGTCATACACTTCTTTTCGCTGGCTAACGATTTCTAGAACCGAGCTTAGTCGAGATAACTCCGTACTTCTCCTTGTCGCAGGTTCTAAATCAACAAGATTAAAAATCTGCTTCGCAGCCATTAAGTCAGCAAGTAAGGCTGTTTCTCGAACCACAGACCCCATAACCCACTCAATATATTCTTTTTTCCCTTCAAGAAGAGCTTGTTGTTGAACTCTGATATTACTTTTCATCGTGTCTTCTGAAGAGGACATATCGTAATGCAGAATGGTGCCAAACACGGCAACCAATAAGAAGAAAATAGCGATAAAGCGCAAGAAGAAAAACTTCAACTCAGAGAGGGTTAAGGTTGAATTCAAGAGGTCTCCAGTTTTCTGCTAGTTAAAAAAACCGGCGATTATAGTTATACAAATCAAATATATACAGAGCAGTTTCGACAATAAGCGTCTATCGTCTCAACAATGAAAATCAACAGACAAAGCCCAAGCATGAACTAGGGCTTTGTTGGCAACGGTTAGCTAATCCCGCAAAGTTTAAGCAGAATGTCTTCCAACTGGTCCCAAGGCATCAATTGTGAGTCAATAACCTCAAGGCGTGATTCGAAGCCCTGTAGGCTCATTTCATTGACTGAAACCACACCATTCGCCACGTTAAACGCGTAGCAACCTTGGTCTGTGTTCATCACCGCTTTCACACGTTCAGCCGTTAGCTCAGATAGCATGGAGAACAGTTGTTCAAAATTGAATGAGTATTCCGCGCCGAACAACCAACCACAGCTGAAGTAACCCTGCCCTTTGTTCTCTTTACGGATGAAAGCTTCACCCGGAGGTAGTTGGAATTGAGGCTCTTGGTGAGCATGATCATGATGATGCGCTTCAATATGAGAAGAAGCACTGCCGTGCACCCGTTCGATATCTAGCACTTCAATCGGTAAGTCACCGTCGTGAATCAGCTTACTGAACACTTTAGAAGGCGTTTGGGCTGTCACCCAGTCATTGAAAACATCAATATCATGGCTTGTACACAGGTCAACTTTGCTACCAATGACCACATCTGCGCTATCAAGCTGATCAACAAAGTTTTTGTTAGAAAGGTACTTCTCGTTACTTAGGTTACGCGGGTCCACCAGCGCAATCGTCGCTTTAAGATCCACATACAGTTGGTACTGCTCAGACGTTAGCGTCGCAACCACTTGCTTTGGATGGCCCAAACCCGTCGGCTCAATAAGAAGACGGTCAGGGTTCTGGCGCAGCAAAGCCGTAATACCAACAGACATAGGCACGCCAGCCGTGCAGCACATGCAACCGCCCGGCACTTCTTTGATCACCGCGCCTTGATCAGTCATCATCGCGCCATCGATACCAATTTCACCAAACTCATTGACTAACACAGCCCAGTTCTCGTTCTCTGGTTTGTTTTTCAATAAATTCAAGATAGCGGTGGTTTTACCGACACCCAAAAATCCTGTCAGTATATTGGTTGGTACTCGATTTGACATGCTCTTCTCCGACAAGCTTGTGCTTAAATGCTTTTGCCAAAGTATACGGAGAATGTGACTTGCTTCAACGCTTTTTATCGCGAGGGTCTAAGCCTTTATGCAACGCATTCGCTTTTGTCTGCTGAGATTGTTGGTAATAACCAAATGCATCCGCATTTTTAACACCAGAAAGGTGCATGCTGGTGTGAATCACACAAGTAAAAAACGCGACAATCGCTACAAGGATTGGAAGCAGTCCGAGGGTGTTTTCAAATTTTAAAGCGGCAATAGCCAAAGCGAAAACAACCGCAGAGGAAAGTGCAATGATCTTACTTCTATTGCTTTTCATGATAGTTCGCCTTATTTGAACGAGAGATCAAAGTGAATCGGTGTTACTTATCCATTTCACAATTCAATGCTACTCCTTTCATACCCCACAAAATTTGAGCGACTTAACAGATACAAAAACACCGAGCTTAATGGTGCTCGGCGTTCATCTAAGGATTTGAATTTGGCTTATGTATCAACAAATTTGGCCTGCGCTGACTGCAATGTCAGATTCGTTGTCAATCGCTGCTTGAGCCAAGAGCGCTAACCCTTCAACAATAACATCTAACGACATGGTTGGCTGGTTGCCTGAAGCGTCTTGCTCTGGCAAAAGAGGAATATGCACAAAGCCATGACGTACCGCTTTATCACGCAAGTAATGCTGGATACCATAAAACAGGTGATTGCATACAAACGTCCCTGCCGTATTTGATACTTGGCATGGAATACTCGCGTTCTGTAAAGCGTTTGTCATCGCCTTGATGGGTAGCGTTGTGAAGTAAGCGTCTGGACCATCTTGAACCACTGGCTCATCGATTGGTTGACGACCGCCATTATCAGGAATACGGAAGTCGTCTACATTGATCGCCACACGCTCTGGTGTAATCGCTGCTCGCCCCGCGGCCTGCCCTACTGTGATGACAATATCTGGTTGGTATTGCTCGATAGCATTAACCACAGTGTCAATGGATTGGTAACGGGTTACCGGCACTTGACAAATCACCACTTCACCACCGTTGAGCTTTTTGCCTTCTAATCGCTTTACCGCTTCTAATGCAGGATTAACTGACTCGCCACCAAATGGCTCAAAACCGGTGATTAACACTTTCTTCATCAATGTGACTCTTTGTAATTTTTGTTCGACGTATGATTGGAATTCGAATTTACAACAATTTAGCGTGATAACGCCAAGCATTATTGTATGCAAATCCTTCCTTGGTTTCTGCAAGCAACTTAGGTAGAGTACGCGACCATTGAATATCGACAATTCGAAGAGATTGAAGACGATGAACATTGATAATCACGTAATCGAAACATTGGAAGAGCTAGAAGCTTTCCTACACCTAATTGAAAGTGGCGCACTGGGTCTTGAAGGCGTCGCTGGCGTAGCATTAGCAACAACCAACACTGATGGCCGTCCATTTGTTGCAGTATTGGACGAAAAGCATCAATTAGTTCTTGGACGTTGGGTTTCTCAACACGTTTACGAACACGGAAAAGACATCGTTCGTCACGGCCCACAGCGCAAGCATTAACCCTGCTTTTAAATGACAAAAAGCTCGCTTATTTCGCGAGCTTTTTTGCACCCTCTGTAAGGCATTTCAGCCCATTCCTACAATGCCCGCTGGCTTTCTAAGCTGTTGTTCAAAAATAAAAAATAAGCTTGTCTGCATGGTAACCAGTCGTGACATTTTGCTGACAAAACAGCACTAGAAACTCCTAGAATTTATCTCGGAGGCGATTTCTAATTGTCGTTTCCAGACACCATCGCAGAGCAGTGATCCTAGTTGCTCTGTTTGCCCCTTATAGTCCGCTTGACAGCCTTGGGCTATACGGGGCTTTTTTAGAGATTTCTGTTTGCTTGTTTTTGTCACTTAATACTAGACAGAAACGTGTCTCAAGTTGGCGTGGTGAATGTCAGGAAATGGCACAGAATTACCGCCTTGAACAACTAAATTTCTACTACGTTCTGCACCTGATAGTGATAGAATCTCCGCATCAAAATTATCGAGCAACTCTATGTTTATCCATCATGTAAACGGCATCGACTGGCTGGTGATTACAGCTTTTGAAGAACTGAAGCCTATATTCATCGAAGACGCTGGTGCTATCCCCTCCTGCTTCTCTATCGACAGCGAATTAAACCTCATTGATCAAGCCAAGCGTACTTATGGATATCTGCCGACTCTCAGCGGCGTAATCACAGATACCGGAACCTTTCAAAGCCAAGATAACGAAGAAGATTTGAACCCACAGCTAGCATGCTTAGTAGAGGGGCGCGGTCGCGTGTTTATCTATCACGGCGGATTTGTCGCTTTTGTGGATGACGAGCAAACCTTTATTACCCGAATGACCTGAAAATAATTCCATAAGAAAGGCAATGCTGCGGTTAACTGGCGAACAGCATTACTTGCAAGGGATGGGGTAAAAAAGAATCAGCCTGAGGGTCTGACTCTTTTGTATGAAACAGGAGGTATTCCGGGAAAGGTTTCAGACGCTTTGGTCTGTTGAATCCGATTATTACTGAGGCTGGTGGCCAGTCTTCTTAACAAACTTTTGCATCGCCTCAGCAAACGTTGTTGTCCCGCCTTTGGCTTGAACCTGTATCACCTTGTACCCCATCTTTTCCAACGCTTGGCGTTCTGCCAAAACAGCTTTGTCATTTTGCTGACTACCTTGAGCGGGCTGATGAAGGTAACACCCTTCTAGTTGGCCATCTTCGACGAGTTGGTGGTGTTTCAGTGCATTAAAATCAAAATTCATGGTCATTCTTTAAATTAAAAATAGGGAGTTTCTGTGGCAGGTTACATTCGCTTTAAAGGCTTAACGACACTGTCCAAACCTTCAATTTTAAGTGCGAGGCAGAGTTTTAGCAGTTCGCCTAGCTCCCCTTCCGGAAAACCTTTTTTATCGAACCAGAGTAGATATTCTTCTGGAAGATCAATAAGAACACGCCCAGCGTATTTGCCAAACGGCATTTGCATTCGAGCGAGTTTGATAAGGTTTTCTTTTTCTAACATATACTACGGGGTCTGTTGGGATAAATCTTGGCTAAGAGTAACACCCAAGCGATCGACCCACCAGTTAATTGCATCTTTAGCATCGTCTAAAGAATCAATCATGGTTGAGAAGTCTTTGTTTCCTGCTTGGCGATCAATCGCAGCAAACAGCGGCATGTCACTCTCTGAATCGCTCACAAGTAACTCCACTGTCGCGGAGCCTACATTGGTGTGCTCACCTGTCGTGATTTTTGAGATGGTCGAGATCCCTAAACCAACCGGCAGAATGCTTGAGGTAACCGCAAGAACAGGGTTAGGCGTCTCTACATTACTGACTGCAATGCTCAGGCGAAGTGTTTTTTCACCGGGTTGGGCGACAATCTTTTTGACTGGTGAGATGCGCGCTTTTAACTGATCAACCATGTAAGTTGTCAGTTCGTGGATCTCTTCATCATCGAGCTCAGATTCTTGAACCACAACCATCACTCGATCAATCACCACGCTGTCGTATTCATCCATTTTCTCTTTCAAACGAGTGGCATCGCGCAAGCCTACTCTCGCCCAAACAAGATCAACCCCACCCTCTGGTCCGGGACGAAAATCTTCATAGCTCGTGAATTTCGTCGCACTGACGACAGGACCACCAGCACATCCGCTCAAAATGAAACCCAGAGATACAACTACCGTTGCCTTATACAAACGCTCAACCAATGACTTAAACATACCGACTCCTCAAACTTTGAATATACAGTTTATCATTCCATATAAATTTGACCAGTATTTATTCACTTAATGGATATTTTGTTGAATCAAGGATTGAGCTTCCCGCTGCACAATTTCATGTTAAAGTACGCCGCTTACTGGAAAGCATAACGAGAAAAATAATGAAGTCACCTTGCCGCGCAGCCTGTAAAAACAACGGCGGAATCTGTTCTGGCTGTCACCGAACCATAGAAGAAATCGTGCAGTGGAAAGATAAGTCCGATGCTCAACGAGACGCGATCATCGAGCAATTGGTTGGGAATGATTCAACCCACTCTTGCCCTGAGTGTGGCACGAACGCGCATTGCGATATTGCTGCAGGGAAAGATACGTGTTGGTGCTTTGATATTGAGACCAGAGATTTACCAAAGCCAGAAGCGGGACAGCTTTGTTTGTGTCGTAAATGTTTGGAGAAAAAGCCAGTCGCCTAGCCTATCGAATATAGGGCATAACGGACCGGCTATCATTGAAATGAAGGTGAGTTCTACGAACTATTTCTGCGCTAACGCTTGGGATTCGAACTTCACGCCATCCCAACCCGTCACCATAAAGTTACGAATGTTTTGATGGTCGCTGTTCTCTGGATGTGCCAATACGTCTTCACGGTAGAAGCGACCAAAACACGCCAACGTTGCTTCTTTGCTTAGGTTGTTCAATTGACCAAAAGCGAAGATCTTGCACGAGCCATTGTTCTCACCTGCATTATTCTGCGTTTCACCATTCACAAAAGCCGCTGGCGTAAACTCGTAGTTTGCCTCAATCGCTGCCATTGTCGTTTCAAATTCTACTGTCTCAGGTGATGCCGCTAGCGCATCCAAAAATTCTTTAAGTTCCATTATTTCTAGTTCCTAGTGTCTTTTCATCTTAAGTGTTCGACATACGTTCAGATTAAAAATGACACATTTGTTTCATCAAAAGCCAATATAAGAGTCATAAATCATAAATATATTCAGAGCCTTATTTAATAACACATCAATCAATGCGCTATTCCTCACTGTTGTAGTGAATGAATAGATATCTAACTTAGGTGCATTGAGCGACATTGTATCCGTTTAATAAGGAAATATCATGACCACCCCATTTAAGGCAATAGGTGTATTGGCATTATCTTCACTTGCCATCGCATGCTCATCTCAACCTGACGATTCTCTTTCTTCGTTTGCAGCCCAATGTAAAGTGCCAGTAGCACCTGTTGCTCGAGAGACATCCATCCAAGGTTTGACCTTTATGGGAACGTCTATCGCTGACGCACCATTCGATACATCGGCAGCAGAAATCGTTCAATATGATGCGTGTACTGACAAACTTTACGTGGTCAATGCTCAAGCAAAGCGTGTCGATGTGCTTTCTATGGATGACAACGGTGCACCAACGCAAACAGCATTCATCGATCTCAACAGCGCAGGCGAAGCGGCAGGCGTTGAAATTGGTGCGGCAAACAGTGTTGCAGTCTTTAATGGTTTAGTCGCTGTTGCGATTGAAAATAGCAATAAACAAGCTAATGGCATTATCGGCTTGTACCGCTCGGACGATTTGTCACTGATCACCACCTTCCCTACTGGCGCACTGCCAGACATGGTTGGCTTCTCAAAAGACGGCAGATACATTGCAACAGCAAACGAAGGTGAGCCAAATGGTGACTACAGTGTCGATCCAGAAGGCAGCATCACACTGATCGATTTGAGCCAAGGCGTCAACCAAGCAGAAGTAACGCAGATTGGTTTCAATGAGTTTGATGGTGCACGTAAGTCTGAATTGCCTGCTGATGTTCGAATTTCAGGTCCAAACGCAACGGTAGCAAAAGATCTAGAGCCGGAATACCTCACTTTTGCAGACAACGGCAAAATCTACGTTGCGCTTCAAGAAAACAACGCGATAGCAATCGTGAACCCAGAAAGTAAATCGGTAGAGAAAATTGTCGGTCTGGGCGAGAAATCTTGGTCTGACTCAAAACTGGATGCTTCGAACAAAGACAAAATCATTGGCAACTTTAAGAGCTACCCTCAACTGGTTGGTCTGTACATGCCAGATACCCTCGACAGCTACTCGGTAGGTGGCAAAACTTACATACTCTCTGCCAACGAAGGTGACGGTCGTGAATATGGCTTCAAAGCAACACAAGCTCTATGTGACCAAGCGGGCTTTAAGTGGGATGAAGACGATTATCTCGGTACAGATGAATATACTTCAGAGCAAAGCACCTGTTTAAGCCATGTTGATGAAGTACGCGGTAAGAAGCTAAAAGTCGCAGCAGATCACCCATTGGCAGAGGCACTAAAAGACAACAAACAACTCGCGCGCCTTAAAGTGATTAAGCCTAAACAAACACTTTCTGCACAAGACAACGTTCAAGCCTTTGGCGCACGTTCGTTCTCTATTTGGGATGAAAACGGCGAGTTGGTTTTCGATAGTGGTGACGATTTCGCGACTATCGCGTTGATGAATGAAAGTAAGAACTTCAACAGCACCAACGATAGCAATGACAGTGGCGATGACCGTAGCGATGACAAAGGCATTGAGCCAGAGGCGATTGAAGTAGCACAAATCAATGGTCGTCATTACGCGTTTATCGGTTTAGAGCGCCAAGGCGGCATCATGATTTATGACATCACAGACCCAAAACAAGCGCAGTTCCTGCATTACGTAAACCGTCGTGATTACAATCAGCCAGTCTGTACTGAAGTAGAAGATGGTGAATGCGCGAACGATACGTACAATCCAAAATCAGGCGATTTAGCGCCGGAGTCAATCAACTACTTTGCTCGTAACGGACAACACTTTATTGCAGTGGGGAATGAAGTGTCAGGTACGACGTCTGTATTTCGAATTGAGCTTTAATACTCATTCTTCAAGACGACAAAATTAAAAGTAAAGCGCCCGAACTTAATTCCGGGCGCTTTTTGTTTATGACGAGTGAACATAATCACCCAGCTCTATTCTTCAATAGCCAAAGCATCGCACTTCGAAGCGCAGATAAAGTCGTTCTTATGCAGACCTTTAATGGAATGACTCCACCACGTGATGGTCACTTTACCCCACTCCAGTAAGATAGATGGGTGATGGAATTCATCTTCTGCAAGCTCAGCAATCTTGTTGCTAAACGCCCATGCTTGTTTGAAGTTCTTAAACTTGTAGACCTTCTCAAGCTGAGGAATCTCATCTCTCTCAATGATCTGCCAATCAGACAATTGCAGCAGCAGAGACTGTTGTTCCTCTTTACTAAGTGCAATAGCATCGATACTACAAGCTTCGCATTTTTGTTCATTCAACATGAGCAGGTTCCTTTGGTTCAAAAAGTGGTGGAAGCAATCCGGCTTCAATCGCTAGATCGGCTTGTTTCAATAAATTCAGTTGGCTGATTTGGAAAAGCTGGGACAAATCTTCAATCACGTAGTATTTCGGCTGCATGATGTCGATTCGATAAGGGGTTCTTAGCACAGTCTGCAGGTCAAACTCGTCTCTAATCGCAATGTCGCTTTCCAATGAATAGATGGTTTCTCCCGGAGATGAAAGGATGCCGCCGCCGTAGATTTTGGTTTTATTACCCTCTTGAACCAAGCCGAACTCGACTGTAAACCAATATAGACGCGCAAGGTATCCTCGCTGCTTCGGTGTCGCGGCTTGTCCAAGCTGTCCATAATGCTCGGTAAAGGCGGCGAAATCAGGGTTGGTCAACATGGCGCAATGACCAAAAATCTCATGGAAGAAATCCGGCTCCTGCAAGTAATCAAACTCTTCTCGTGTTCTCAAAAAAGTCGCGGCTGGGAAGCGTTTATTGCCAAGCAAATTGAAGAAGAGATCAAAATCGATCAACGCTGGTACTGGCTCCACTTGCCAGCCCGTTGTTTCCATCAAAACTCGATTGATCTCGGGCAGTTGCGGCACGCGGTCCTGAGATAAATCGAGCAGCTTGAGTCCATGCAGATAAGCGCTACATGCACGGTCTTGGATCACGCTCATTTGTCTTGTTACCAAGTCGCGCCAAATGGCATCCTCTTCATGGCTCCATTCTACCCTTCCATCCTGATTGACGAGTTTTGAATGATACTGAGTCATCGCACATCTCCGTTAACAAATCCTTTACATTAAGCCTATCTACACTCTTTTCACCTTCCAATCCCCTGGCCATTTTCCACTCAACATGCACGTGTAACATTTTCTTTACATCAACACTTAACACATTGATATACATAAGAAGCCAGTTTCCCCAATGAGTTTGACTTTATTCAGGGTTCACTTCAGACTGAAAACGTTAAAACTTTGTTATAGAGGGAGCTATGCGCGAGAGCAACAAAGTCTGGCAGCCGACGGAAGATCGAATCGAGCAAGCCAATATTACGCAGTTTATCGAGCACATTAATCGACAAGGTTTCGAGCTCAAAAACTACTCTGATTTGCACCAATGGTCTTTGGAAAATACCGAGCATTTCTGGAGAGAAGTTTGGCAGTTCTGCGACTTGATTGGCACGCAAGGCGATACCGTTAAAGCGCAAGGCGAAAGCCGTTGGCAGTCACCAATGCAAAACCGAGATACAGTGTGGTTCCCTCAAGCTCAAGTTAACTACGCAGAGAACCTGCTCAGTTTGGCAGAGCAACAAGCCGATGAGCTGGCGATTTGGTTTGAAAACGAACGCGGTGACAAACAGACTTACACATGGAAACAGCTGTGTGATGAGGTCTCGAGCGTTCAGCAGTGGTTAGTCGAATGTGGCATCAAGCAAGGTGATGTGGTTGCAGGTTATTTACCACATATGCCACAAACCGTTATTGCAATGCTAGCCACCACCAGCTTAGGCGCAACTTGGACGTCTACCTCCCCTGATTTTGGCGTAGAAAGCGTCATTGAGCGCTTCGGACAAGTGAAACCAAAAGTTCTCTTTACCTGCGATGGTTATACCTTCAATGGCAAAACCTTCGATATGTCGGATAAAAACCTTCACATCGCGGATCACCTTGATGGGCTAAAACAAGTGTGTCAGATCGGTTATCTCAAACCGCATGTGTTTGAGTGTGATGTTTGTACTCACGATTGGCAAAACATCATCAATCAATATTCACCAGCGACGTTGCATTACACTCGCGTGGAATTCAACAGTCCTCTGTTTGTTCTTTATTCTTCAGGCACGACAGGTAAACCTAAGTGCATTGTCCATTCGGTTGGCGGCACGATTATCAATCACCTCAAAGAGCACCAACTCCATTCAGATGTTCAGCCTAAAGATCGTGTTTTTTACTACACAACTTGTGGCTGGATGATGTGGAACTGGCACGTGTCTGCCCTTGCAAGCGGCGCGTGTTTGGTTATCTTTGATGGCTGCCCAGTTTATCCAACGCCTAATGTGTTGTGGGGTTTAGCGCAGCGCGCCGAGGTAAGTCTATTTGGTACTGCCGCTAAGTACCTAGAGGCGATAGAAAAAGCCGGATTGTCACCCATCAAAGATTACTCATTCCCTGCTTTAAGAACCCTTTGCTCTACGGGTTCAGTGCTTTTTTCAGAGCAGTTTGATTACGTGTATCAACACATCAAGCAAGATTTGCACTTGGCTTCTATTTCAGGCGGAACTGACATCTGTGGTTGTTTTGTATTAGGCAACCCTATCTCGCCTGTTTTTCGTGGTGAATGCCAGTACGCTGGCTTGGGTATTGATGTTCAAGTGTTCGACTCGCAAGGTCAAAGCGTCAATGAACAGCGCGGAGAGCTCGTCTGCGCCAATTCCATGCCTAACTTCCCTGTCGGCTTTTGGAATGATACAGGTGAACGCTACCACAACGCCTATTGGGACAAGTTCGATAATATCTGGCACCACGGGGATGATGTAGAGCGCAGTAATACCGGAGGGTTTGTGTTTTATGGTCGAAGCGATGCTCTACTGAACCCAGGTGGTGTACGTATCGGCACTGCAGAAATTTATCAGCAAGTGAATGCTATTGAAGGGATCGTTGATTCTATCGCTGTAGGTAAAGAGATCGAGCGCAATGAGCAAATCTGGCTGTTTGTGCAGACCACTTCAGGCATCACTTTAGATGACGGATTAGTGGCAGAAATTAAGTCGCGTCTCAAAATCTCTTGCTCGCCAAGGCATGTGCCAAGCCAAGTATTTTCCATCAGCGACATTCCTAAAACGCGCTCAGGAAAGTTGGTTGAACTTGCGGTCAAACAAGTCATAAATGGTAAGGAAGTCGAGAACTTAGGCGCGATTGCGAATCCAGAAGTTTTAGACGAAATTAGAAAGCTAACACTGGCGTAGTAACTCTCTTGATTTTATAGGAAAAAGACAACAAAAAAAGCGAGCTAGATTGCTCGCTTTTCTTATGTTCTTTATCGGAGATTAACGGCGACCTACGCCCATTAATACTGACATTGTGTGACCATCTGATGTGATTTCGAAGACCTTCTTCGTTTCTACCTCAGTAAAGCCTGCTTTGATAAGTGCATTCTCTGATTTCGCTAGAGTGAAACCCTCTTTCGCTGAATCTGCAACCCAATCGAAGTGAACAAAATAGCCACCTTTATTGAGTAATGAATGCGAAATCTTTAATGCGGTTTCAAAATCATCAATGAATGCAAGCACAGAAGATGCCACTACAAGATCAAACTGATTACGAAACGCAGGGTGTTGGGCAACCAAACCACGGGTTAACACATCCACTACCGGTTCAACGTTTACAAGTTCTTTCTTATCGAGCTCTTCAATCATAGCTTCGGACGCATCCAATGCCACAATGTCTTTAGCGGATGTTGACAACAGCTGGCTTAACTGCCCAGTCCCACATCCAAAATCCAATACTTTAATGCCATCAAGCTGAGTAAGCTGTTGTAACTGTGCAAACACCGACTGAGCAAATTGTTCTGTTGCTGGGTTTGATTCCCAATTCTTTGCTAAGCCGTCCCAATCTTGTGCCATCGTGGCCTCCATGTTCACTTCTTGTAACCCCCATAGATTACCGCAAAAACGTTAAAACACCATAGACTTATCTGGCGAATCCGTGTTTTTTTCGATAATCTTTCTTACCATTAGAAAGTCAATTCCGACGTACTGCGCGTTATTACCATTTCACTTTAGGTCTCGTCTAATCATGAACTTAGCTCAAGTTGAAGCTTTTTGTACCATTGCCGAGTGTGGTTCCGTCTCAGAGGCGGCACGCCAATTAGACTGCAATCGAACCAAACTCAGTATGTCGATTAAGGCGCTTGAAAAAGACTTAGATGTTGAGTTATTCCTTCGCACGGGCAATCAACTCATGCTCTCTGAAGCAGGAAAGGCGATTTATAAAGATTGCGAAAACCTGCTTGTTACAGCTCAACGTATCAAGAAAACCTGCGCTCAAGTTTCTGATGGGTTCAACGCAGAAGTTTGGGTCGCACGTGATGACTCCCTTCCTGATGAATTATGGCAAGAACTGTCTCACACACTCAATAATCGCTTCCCCTCAACCACCTTCAACTTGATATTGGCTTCCAGTGGCGACCTTTCAAATCTAGTTAGTACACAACAAGTCGATTTTGCTTTTGGTGTAGACTACGAACGTGTCGACGACCCGCATATTGTCTACAATCCATTAGGCAAAATTCGAATGATGTCGGTCTGTGGCTTTGATCACCAACTGAGTAAAATGCGCCGCGTAACCGATGAAGACCTGCGTAACCAGATGCAAGCTTTGATGGTGTACTTGAATGAAAAAGACAACCCGGAACTCCACCCCTTTTCTACTCGATACATTGGTTTCTCCAGTTTTGACTACATGCTAAACACCATTTTGGAAGAAGATGCATGGGGTGTACTGCCAGAACCTTTGATTCGACACTACCTTCGACATCAAAAGCTTGCGGTAATCAAACACACCTATGGTTTGACGCAAGAAGACTACTGTATGTTCGTACCAAACGGGCAAACGGAGCACCCTGCAATGAGTTGGTTGGCCGATAAGTTAAGCGAGTATTTATTCGACTTCTAAACATATTTCACTGAGCGTCAAATATATTGACAGACAAAAATTAACATAAACCACTGAATAATAAGGAAACCACCGAAAAACCATCTCATATCGATTAAATGTCACGCAGTTTTAATTTGCTTAAATCCGCCCAGAAGAGAACAATGTAAGGGTGTAAAAATAAAAGGCATATTTTATGTGTGACAGGACAAGCAAAAACGAAAACCGAATCTTAACCTTCTCTGCCCTTTTAGCTTCTGGGTTTGCAGTCGGTGGGATGGTACTTGGCTTGCTTGTTGGGTCGATCGTCATTGTATTTGACGGTGTTTATTCTCTAGTCAGTCTGCTGTTAACTTTATTGTCACTGGCAGCTTCTTACTACATCAGCAAGCCATCAAAATCTATTTTTCCTTTCGGCAAAGCTGTACTTGAACCTATCGTTATCGCTATCAAAGCAGCGGTTATTCTAATTGTGGTTGCTTTCTCATTGTTTTCAGCGGTAACCGCGCTGATGTCAGGTGGCCGGGAGGTTGATGCTTCTATTGCAACTATCTTCGGTGTAGTTAATGTGGTTGGTTGTGGTTACGCTTGGTGGTTTATGGCGAAGAAAAGTCGTCGTTTCTCATCAGGTCTTATCGAGGCCGAGAAAAAACAATGGCAAATGGATACGCTGCTAAGCGTTGCAGTAACCGTTGGTTTTATCGCTGCATGGTTAGTATCGCTAACACCATACGCACACTACGCAGTCTATGCAGACCCTATGATGATGGTATTGATGGGCTTCTACTTCCTTAAAGTACCATTTGATATGCTAGTTGGTGCGCTACGTGAACTGCTAATGATGACACCAAGCAAAGAACTTTGTCAGAGCGTTGGTAAAGACGTTCTTGAGATTGAAAAGGTTACTGAGCACCAATTGAAACTGGCTGGCGTAACTAAAGTTGGTCAAGAGCTGCGAGTAAATGTGGACATGCATGTGGATGACGACACACTGGAGCTTGATACGCTAGAACACACTCGCAAGCAGCTTACTAAGCGATTATCGAAGCACAGATTCAAGCTTCAACTACAATTGAACGTCGCTTATTAAGGCACCGCCAAAAATCATTAGAACTCAAAAGAAAAGCTCCCAATATCGGGAGTTTTTTTATTTCTTCGATTGATGCACTCGCAACCCCCTCCAACTCCCCCCTTTTATTGACTTGAGTTGCTTCGCATTTGAATACGGCGATTAAGGGGGAGAGCTATTCTTTGCTAACTTGAGCTCACCGCTCTTCTGGTAGCATCGCGAATGCTAACAATGAGCAATGGATTTATTTTCGGATGCACGACCAGTCCCTCCCCTTTGACTCGGGGTGTTGAGAACTTAGATGCCTAATACAAAGGAAGGTTAGGAGGGGTTGGTACATTGAACTGTGGCTTGTGAACTTGCCCACCACCAGCTCCCCCTTTTATTGACTGAAATTGCTTCGCGTTTGGACGTGGCATTCAAGGGGGAGAGCTATTCTTTGCTAACTTCAGCTAGCCGCTTTTCGACTGATCCTGCGAATGCTCATAGTGGCCAATGGACTAACCTCGCATGCAGGACCAGTCCCTCCCCTTTGACTCGGAGTGTTGAGAGCTTAGATGCCAAATACAAGGGGAGGTTAGGAGGGGTTGGTACATTGAACTGTGGCTTGTGAACTTGCAACCCCCTCCAACTCCCCCTTTTATCGACTTGAGTTGCTTCGCATTTGAATACGGCGATAAAGGGGGAGAGTTATTCTTTGCTAACTTAAGATCGCCACTCCTCTACTGACCCTGCGAATGCTCATAGTGAGCAATGGATTATTCTCGGGTGCGAAACCAGTCCCTCCCCTTTGACTCGGAGTGTTTAGAGCTTAGATGCACAATACAGGGAAGGTTAGGAGGGGTTGGTACATTGAACTATGGCTTGTGACCTTGCACTCCCCACCAGCTCTCCCTTTTATTGACTGAAATTGCTTCGCGTTTGGACGCAGCGTTCATAGAGGAGAGCTATTCTTTGCTAATTTCAACTAGCCGCTTTTCGACTGATCCTGCGAATGCTCATAGTGAGCAATGGATTATTCTCGGGTGCGAAACCAGTCCCTCCCCTTTAACTCAGAGTGTTGATAGCTCAGATGCCTAGCACAAGGGGAGGTTAGGAGGGGTTGGTACACTGAACTGTGGCTGTGGCTGTGGCTTTGACTTGTGAACTTGCAACCCCTCTCCAGCTCCCCCTTTTATTGACTAACGTTGCCATGCATTTGAATACGGCGATAAAGGGGGAGAGTTATTCTTTGCTAACTTAAGCTCCCTGCTCTTGTGTTGATAACTCACCCAGCTGCTTCGCGCTTCTCTTTGGTGACTAACCAACACATCAACGAACCAACCGTGACCATAACGACACCTTGCCAGAAGCTGTGGCTTAGAGTGACGCCTAGAATAATAGAAGAAAACAGAGCAGAGAAAATCGGCGTAAAGTAAGACAAGGTTGCGAGAAACACCATATTGCCGCCAACAATCGCGATGTTCCACAATCCGTAGCCACCCGCCATTAAAGCTGCAGACGCCACTAAGTACCCCATAGCTTCCCAACTGAATGCCATTGGCGGCTCATCAGTGAAGGCGTATTTGATCCACAAAGAGATGGCTGTCGCGATAAAGAACAAAGTGATCGCGTTATGCTTAGATTGTTGTCTTTGAGTCAAGTTGCAATACACCGCCCAGATGACTGCGCCTGCAAATGCCATGAAGTAAACAATCGGGTTGCTACTGATATTCGCGACTAACTGCTTAGGAGATAAACCGCTATCCCCACTGACTGTCCACGCTACCCCAATGAATGCCAACATAACTGCCGGGTACAATAACCAGTTCGGCTTTTTGTTACTGCCCAATACAGCAAACAACACGGTTAGCGCAGGCCATAGATAATTGACGATAGAAACTTCAATCGCTTGAGAACGTGAGTTTGAGTACCCTAATGCCAGCGCGAGAAAGATCTCGTAACAGACGAACATCGCCCCACCGAGAACCAAATACTTGGGCGAGAAATACGACAGCTTGGGAATACCAACCACTATCAGTAAGAAGATAGCACTCAAAGAGTACAACATGGCCGAGCCACCAACGGGGCCCAAACTTTCAGTTACTAATCTCGCAATGCCTAGCAAACAGCTCCAAGAGAGAATGGCGATACAACCATAAAGGGTGAAACGAAACTGATAGGATTGCATGTTATCTATGTGACCTACTGCTCATGAATGCCAAAGGAAACTGCAGCTTAACTCAAAAATGATCCGCTTCAACGTACTCTTTTTCCAAAATCGGTATAAAAACCACTCTATTAAGCGGTTGGAGTCGATATGAAACATTTTCTGCCTTCGAGTGTCATGCTGACACCGTTTGTTGTGCGCTACTATGAAGAAGATGATGATGAGCGTGAAAACGTTGAAACACATTCGGAAACGCATGGTCTAGATAGTGAAAAACAATCTAAGGAACGTTCAGAGTAAAGGAATCCAATCATGAAAAAAGTCGCAGTCATTTTAAGTGGTTCAGGCGTTTACGACGGCTCTGAGATCCACGAAGCCGTACTGGCGCTCTATGCCATAGAAAAAGCTGGCGCTACTTGGCACTGCTTTGCACCCAACATCAGCCAACTTCACGTCATTAATCACCTTACCGGTGAAGAAATGGATGAAACACGCAACGTCCTGATCGAATCAGCTCGTATCGCACGCGGAAACATTGACGATGTCGCCAAACTTAACGTTGATGAGTTCGATGCCCTACTGCTTCCAGGTGGATTTGGTGCCGCGAAAAACTTAACCGACTTCGCCGTCTCGGGCGCAGAGTGTTCGATTAATAATCACGTAGCCCAAGCGTGTCGTGCATTCGCTCAAGCGGGCAAACCTGCAGGTTATTTATGCATCGCACCAACCATTATCCCTATGATTTACGATCAAGGTGTAAAAGGCACAATTGGTAACGATGAAGCCACTGCAGCAGCATTTGGTCATATGGGGGGTGAGCACGTCAATTGTCAGGTGGATGAAATCTATTTCGATGAAAAACACAACGTACTTTCAACACCAGCTTATATGTTAGCGGAGAATATATCTCAAGCCGCTTCAGGTATTGAAAAACTAGTAGATAAGTTAGTCGAAATTGCCTAAATCGAAAACGTTTGCTTAAAGCACACCATACGAACCCCCATTGATAGACTACATATTAATGGGGGTTTTTTATACTTTAGTCGAATTGAGATATAAACCGTACGAATCTTGTTATTTTGGCCAATCGTTTGCGTGATAAATGAGATATTTCAGCTACGTTAAGTAGGTGTTGCACCACCTCACTGTGCAACAAGACTGTCATCACACTTTCAGCCCTCAAGATACCCCTAAGGGGTTAAACTTGTCCTAGATCAATCTAAATCAAGAACGGGGTATGCAAGAGTAAATGACAGATTAAGAAAGATTATTAAAAATAACGACGGAGCAATCCAATATGACAAGTGCATTTTTTATCCCTACCGTAAACCTAATGGGCGCTGGTTGTTTGAAAGACGCAGCAGACAGCATCCAATCTCAAGGCTTCAAAAAAGGTTTGATTGTTACGGATAAGATTCTTAACCAAATCGGTGTAGTAAAGCAGGTTCAAGATCTACTAACAGAACGCGACGTAGCAACTGTTGTGTTCGATGGCACTCAACCAAACCCGACTATCAGCAACGTTAACGACGGCTTAGCACTTCTTACTGATAACGAATGTGACTTCGTTATCTCTCTAGGCGGCGGTTCACCACACGACTGTGCGAAAGGTATCGCGCTTGTTGCTTCTAACGGCGGCAAAATCGCAGATTACGAAGGCGTAGACCAATCTGCAAAACCAATGATGCCACTTATCGCAATCAACACGACTGCGGGTACCGCATCTGAAATGACGCGTTTCTGCATCATCACTGACGAAGAGCGTCACATTAAGATGGCTATCGTTGATAAGCACACAACACCGCTTATCTCTGTAAACGATCCAGAGCTAATGCTAGCTAAACCTGCTTCGCTAACTGCGGCAACAGGTATGGATGCCCTAACTCACGCGATTGAAGCTTACGTATCTATCGCGGCAACACCAATCACTGATGCGGTAGCAATCAAAGCGATTGAACTTATCCAAGCGTACCTCCGCACAGCAGTGAAAAACGGTGAAGATCTAGAAGCTCGTGAACAAATGGCATACGCACAGTTCATGGCGGGTATGGCGTTCAACAACGCTTCTCTAGGTTACGTACACGCAATGGCACACCAACTAGGTGGTTTCTACGACCTTCCACACGGTGTTTGTAACGCGATTCTTCTACCTCATGTACAGCGTTACAATGCGCAAGTATGTCCTGAGCGTCTACGTGATGTAGCAAAAGCAATGGGCGTAAACGTAGAAGGCATGTCTGCTGAAGAAGGTGCAGCAGCAGCAATCGACGCAATCGTAACTCTAGCGAAAGATGTGGGTATCCCTGCAGGTATCAAAGAGCTTGGTGCGAAACTAGAAGACATCCCAACACTAGCAGACAACGCACTGAAAGACGCTTGTGGTTTCACTAACCCTAAACAAGCAACTCACGAAGAAATCTCTAAGATCTTCGAAGAAGCGATGTAATCTCGCTACATAAACAATTCTCTAGCCTTAATTCAATCCCCGATCTCGTATCGGGGATTTTTTACATTCTTATACAATCCATGCTCTGCAAAACGTTCTCTTTTAGTGTTAGCTTTTAAGCATTAACACGATTCATATTGGAAGGAACCATGAGAACGATTGCTGCTGCCCTACTCGCTTGTTTATCCTTTTCTGCCAACGCTGATGAATACCGCGCCAACGAAGTGGCGAATGGATTTCAGATCCCTTGGGGGATCGAATTCTTAGATAACCAACGCGTTATCGTCAATGAAAAGAACGGTACGGTTTCATTACTGGATATCACATCAGGCAAACCTCAAAAGCTGTTTAATGTCCCCGATGTGAACACCAGTGGACAAGCTGGCTTATTGGATGTTGCGCTAGCACCGAATGCCGATAAGCAAAACCCGCAACTCTTCTTTACCTACAGCAAGCGCACGAGTAAAGGCAATACGGTGGCGTTAGCGACTGCGCAATTGCAAAACAATCAACTTGTGGGTTGGAAAGATCTCTTTGTTGCTGATGCCATCACCGACACAGGGCGTCACTACGGCAGTCGACTTTCATTTGTTGACGACAAAGTTTACTTCTCGATTGGTGACCGCGGTGAACGTGATAATGGGCAAGACACTCGAACCCATGCTGGCAGTATTCTTCGCCTCAACCTTGATGGTTCGGTTCCGCAAGACAACCCTTTCAAACCTTCCCAAGCTCGCCCTGAAATATGGAGTTACGGGCACCGCAACCCACAAGGCATGTTTTACGACGAAGCAACAAAACAGCTGTGGTCGATTGAACATGGACCACGCGGCGGCGATGAAATAAACCTAATCAAGAAAGGCGCGAACTACGGCTGGGCAAAAGTCTCTCATGGTAAAGAATATTGGGGGCCGTTGGACGTCGGTGAAGCTAAGTCGTTACCGGGAATGGAAGACCCGAAGCTGGTTTACATCCCTTCTATCGCACCCAGCAATATGATTTTGTACCGTGGCGATAAATACCCAGAGTTGGACGGAAAAATCCTCGCCGGTGCATTGAAACTGGCGCACATCAACGTGGTTTCGATTGAGAATGGCAAGCTCACCGAATCAAAAAGATTGATGGAGGATCTTGGTGAGCGAGTAAGAGATATAACCATCAGCCCCGATGGTTATATCTACTTTTCCACCGACAGCGGCAAAATCTTTCGTCTTGAGGAGAAATAGTTTTCTCTGAAGAGCTAGTCTGACAAAGCTAGCTCTTTAAACTTACTACGACTGTTTCATTGTCAAAATCGAGCGTCATGGTCGAGCCCAATGGAACGGTGAGCATTGGGTGCGTATGGCAGCTATCAAAGTCATACAAAATCGGCAGTGGTTGACCGTTAAGCGCTTCTAACAACACGTCTATAGGTGCTCGCCCTGTGCCTTTATCGTTGAACTTTTCATGCTTGCCAAGAACAACCGCACTGACTTTATCAAACACACCGGAAAGCTTGAGCAGCGCAAAAGAACGTTCGACCGTTTCAATGCCCTGCAAGCAATCTTCCACCAGCAAAATATCGCCTTGTTCGATACTCGGCATAAACTCACTTGCCCAAATACCCGTCATGGTATTGAGGTTGCCACCAATCAAACGCCCTGTGAGCTTGCCCTCACCTTTGAAGTGCCACTGGTTTTGCAAGGTTTGCTTTGCACGATCTTGTTCGCCCCACTCTATCCATTCATCCGTCCAGCCTTGAGGCATTGCGTATTGATGCGCCAAGCCATCTAACATATTCACTATCGATTCGAACGAAGCGAAGGTCTCGTCCACCAATGGCGGGAATTCACCTAGCGACGCCACCAAAGCGGGACCATAGAAAGTGACGATGCCGGTTTGTGCGTAAATGCCCATGAGTAACGCCGTCACATCCGAATAGCCAACAATGATCTTGGGATCTTTCTTCAATGCCTCGTAATCAATGTAAGGCAACAATGAGTTACTGTTGTTGCCACCGATGGTCGACATAATACAACGCACTTCGGGATCACGAATCAGTGCATTCAATTCTTCTACTCGCTCTTGAATCGAACCCGAGCGATATTGGTCAGTTTTGCCCGTTAAGCTGCCTGCTTTTAGCTGGTAACCATGGGATTCTACATAAGCTTTGGCACGCTCAAAACGCGCAGGTGCGAACACCGTGGCTGGAGAGGATGGCGAGAAAAAGCCGATGGTACCGCCTTTTTGCAATGGTTTAGGAATGATCATGCGCGTCCTTGTTTTGTGATACATGGTTTATTTATTTTCGTACAATCTAAGCAGAAGAATCTAAACTTAACAATAACCTTTTGTTTTTTAAAACGATAGTTCGGTTAAGTTGTACGAGGTCATTATGATTCCATTCCCTTTACAGCTCGATAAAATTAAAGCCGTGGTGTTTGATTTAGACAACACCTTGGTGAGTTCTGATATGAACTTCGGCGAATTGCGACAACAGCTTGGTTGTCCGCAGAGTGAAGATCTATTGGATTTTGTCGACGCACTTGAGCATCCTCACCATAGAGAGCACGCTCATAACGTGATATTTGATTACGAGATTTCTGATGCTGAGCAGTCGACCCCCATGATTGGCTGCCATGAATTGCTCGCCCACTTGCATCAAAACGAAATCAAAACCGCTATCGTGACGCGCAACTGCCAAATCGCCACGCAGCGCAAACTAGAACACAACCAAATTTCAGTGGAGCGAGTCATCACTCGTGAATGCTTCCCGCCCAAGCCAGACCCATTGTCTTTGCAGGTGTTGGCGAAAGAGTGGCGTTTGATGCCGGATGAAGTGCTTTATGTCGGCGATTACCTTTACGACTTACAGGCGGCGTATAACGCGCAGATGCCCTCTTGCCTTGTGCATCATGGTAATAAGGAAACCTTCAATGACTCAGCCTCGTTGGCGCTTAATGAACTCAGCGATTTATTGAGCCATTTCCAATCCTTACCACGCAAATAAAGCACTCACATAAAACACGCACACAAAAAAAGGGGCACTGATGCGCCCCTTATGACTTATTCCCGATTTGTTCATGCGTTCCCAAGTGAGTACTTGGGTGATGCCCAGCTTAGCCTTGTAGGTAAGCGTTCAGCATCCACATTAGTTTTTCTTGCTCACGGATGTAGTCACCCATCAATGCCGCTGTACCTTCGTCGTCTGCTTCACTCGCGTTTTGTAGGATCTCACGCTGTTTTAGAAGTAAAACGCTAAAGCCTTGAACCAGACCTTGCACACACTCCTCACCAGAAGTCGCGTTTTGATGTTCTTTAATTTCACTTGCTTCCAAGTAGTTGCTGAATGCGTGCGCTGGCGTGTGACCCAAAGTTAGAATACGCTCAGCAAGCTCATCGATTTTTGTTTGTAGGTCAGTGTAGATTTCTTCAAATTTTACGTGCAGTTCGAAGAATTGCTGACCTTTGATATTCCAGTGGTAACCACGTGAGTTCATGTACAACACTTGGTAATGTGCTAGTAGCTGGTTGAGTTGTTGTGCTAGTTGTGCTGACTGTTCGCTATCTAGACCAATTAGGCTTACTTGTTTATTCATAATCATGCTCCTAGAAGGATGATACCAATCGTAGTAACGAACGATTCTCTTACTGGGATTGGTATAAAGTTTAAAAATTCTTTTGCAGTATTTGCTGCCGATGGAGTCATATTACGACTCCGCCTCGGTGAAAGAAATTTGGTTTTAGCTATGATTTAAATAGCTAAATCCAATGAGCAAGTAGACGAATATCGGCGTATCATCCAACAAAAAGCCCCAACCCTTTTTGTGTAAAAAGGATTGGGGCTTTTTTACTATTTGGTTAACGTTCAAAAGTAGATGAACAGACGTAAACCTTATCTACGCCGTTTTAAAAGTTGCCATCTGTTGATTCAGCTCGGTAACTTGCTCTTTTACTTGCAATGACGTCTCTGATGCACGTTGGCTGTTATTCGAAACTTCATCCACTGATTGAGTAATATTGGACATCAATCCAGTGATGGAATTGGTCGCATGAGATTGCTGCTCTGCCGCCGCCGCAAGTTCTGCCATTTGCCCATTCAAAGAACCAATTTGTTCAGTCGTGACGAGCAAGCGAGTGACGGCTTTCTCAATATGCTCTGCACCCTGCTCAGCAAGCGTCTGACTGTGTTCTATTTCCTCAACCACCGAGTTGGTCGAACGTTGAATCGCATTAATGATGCCGTTGATTTCCGTCGTCGATTGAGTGGTACGTGTCGCCAACATACGAACCTCATCAGCAACCACGGCAAAGCCTCGCCCTTGATCACCCGCACGCGCAGCTTCTATCGCAGCATTCAATGCAAGCAAGTTGGTTTGCTCTGCCAAGCCTTCGATCACTTCGGTAACGCGGCCTATGGCTTCGCTCTCTTTACTCAACTGTGTCACTTGTGTGCTGGCGGTTTCAATACTGCCGTGCAAGTTTTCCATGGTAACTTTGTTTTGCTCTAGTGCATCACGGCCTTGCTCAATCTCGCCTTTTGAGTCGGAAAGCTTCTGCACTGATTGATTGGCTTGATCTAACGTGTTTCTTGCTGCTAAAGCAATCTCATCCAATTGACGTCCCATTTCAACAATGTTGATTTGTTGCTGTTCGACGTTCGATGATGTGACTTGCGCTGACTCCAACAATGCACCCATACTGGTATCAACCTGATGCGCTTTGCCACTTACCCCTTCCACAATGCTTGCCAACGATTGGTTCATGCGGTTTATGGAATCGGTAAGAACTGCCAATTCATCTTTACCAACAACAACCAATGGTGGCTGAGAAACATCCCCAGAGGCAATCGTCTTTGCTCGCTCTGACAAGCTCTTCACACGACGACCAATGGTGTTACCCATGTATTTTGAAATCGCTACCGCAGCAAATAAAACCAATGCTACCGCAATCAACATAGTGGTCAGCACATTTTTGATCGACTGGTTAATGCCCTGTCCGCTCTGGTCTGCACGACCTTGTTGAGCCGAAACAATCGCCTCTAAACTCTGTTCCAACGCATTTGCAGAGGGCAATAACTCGTTGGCCATCAGCAAGTTTGATCCGTTCCATTTTGGTGACTGACGAAGCGCAATCACCTGCTCTGCCAGAGGAAAGTACAGTTGTTGCATCTCTTTAAACAGTGACCAAAGTGATTTGTCGTTATCAGAAAGCCTATCCAGTTTACTGTCGATTTCCGCCACAGACTGATTGTGGTACTTAATCAAGTCATGGTATTTGTCCAGATGATCTTGCTGCCCATACAACAGGAAATCTCGCAGAGCAGAAAGTGCATTGGCGAGCGAAGTATAGCTGTCGGCGTAGACTTTAAACAGGCGCTTTCTGTCTCCACCAAATGGGTTTCCTGACTCTTCGTTGATTAAGCTTTGAAGCTGATCAAGTGCCACTTCTGCAATGGGTGCCGCTTCGTTAATAAAGAGATTGTGCGCGGGTAAGTTCTCATCACTGTGGCTAAGCTCAATCAGCTTGTTTAGAGAGACTTTTACTGCGTCCCACTGGCTTTGAATCGCTTGAAAATCCTGTTCAGAGATCAAAGCCTGCAAAGTTGGAAGCGACTCGTCAGTAGACGTCATGATATTGCGCACATCCTCACTCAGACGCACGCTCGCCTCTTCATCACCACCTAACAACATGTAGGCTCGGATAGAAGAAAGCGACGCTTGAACGGATTGTTGAATACCACGACTGGTGTCGACAGTAGGCAAATCGGATTTAAGTAACGAAGAGGCGTGTTGCTCTACGGTAGTGACGTTGCGATACGTGAATACCGCTGATGCCATAAAAAGTACGGCTAGCAGCACAAAACTGAGCTGCAACTTCCCTGATATCGTAAGGTTCATCCATAAACTCCTGACAACGATGAGCCTTAAATATAACGATGTTTACAAAAATGTTAAATACGGGTATCAAAAGTTACTAAGAAAACCATGTAAACCACTATTTCAAGACAAGAAATGGGACTTATTCGAAGTATGGTATGCGCTCACTACGTAAAATCAGATAATTAACGTAAGTCGTTTCTAAGCAGTCTTGCTCCCACAACGAAAGAATCCGCTTGGTGGCAAAGTAGTAATCTTTATTACGCAGTAACACGCCCACCGTACGGCTGAGCTGCTCAAAGCGCTGTTGCTCATTAGCAGAGATATAATTGTCTTCATTTTGAATGATGGGCGCCAATCCATCGGCAAACCAATTGTTCAGAATTTCACGCATCTCAAGTTCCGACTCTGGTACATCGATACTCGACAACTCACGATGCTGTGGTGGTGTCACTATGTACTTCGATGCCTTGGGCGAACTGACATAACGGTACATGTCGCTCCTCCTTGTGATTCATTCTTTAACTAGCTAAGAATACTTTTTTCAATTTCCAAGTTTTTTCTACGGCTCATAGAAAGAAACCCAACAAAAAAGCCATGCAAAGTAGGCTCCGCATGGCTTTTGGTTTGGGCAGTAATGACACTGCCCTCGTCTATGGTTGTTTACATTGAGCTTTGATCGAAATCGTTGCCTTGGTCAGTACCCGTTTGAGTATCCGAGTCGAAGCTGCCAGAGTCATCCGTGAAGTCAACACCTTGATCTTGACCTCCCGCACTTGTCCAGTCGCTGCCGCCAGATTCCATACCCGCCATGTCTGGTTGCTGGTCTTGAGCAGAACCTTGCATGGTGTATTGATCATCGACTTCAACTTCAACTGTGCCACTCGCACCTTCTACTGCGCTGCCCAATTCGTCGTAACCTTGGAATTGGATTTCGCTCGTACCTTCGTAACCTTCTGGTAGGTCAACCGATACTGGTTGGTTCAGGTTGCCACTTAATGTGAAGCTGCCATCGCCATTATCCAGTGCGTTGCTTACTGATGCACCATCAGGTAGACCGGACATTTCTGCATAATCCACCGATTCGTTACCACTGACCTCATCTGGAACCGCGATAGAAATGGTATCACCTGGTGCTGCAGTCACATCAGCTGCGCTCTCCTCTTCACTGTCTGCACCGTTTGCTGCTTGCTCTTCAGGCTGTTGCGCTTCGCCGACTTGCTGCTCTGATGATGCTTGAGCAGTTTGGATTTGTGGCTCGTCGCTTTGCGCTGAATCGTCCGCAACTTGGATGCTCAGATTCTGAGTCGATACTTCACCGTTGTCGTTGACCTGAACATCCATAGCCAAATTGCTATCGAAGTCATCGTTCGGCCAGTATGTCCACTCTTCATCACCTGATTTCGCGAAGAAACCAGCATCGTTTGCATCGGCTACATCCAACACTTCTGCTGAAGGGCTAATGCCAAGCTCATCAATCAACTGTGCTTCCGTTAGTGTTAATGAACCATCATCAGCCAGTGCGTAGCCTTCGCTGGTTGTGGTTTCACCTTCACCTTGGATGTCGACATTAAAGAAGCTCTCAATGCGGTTTTCACCGTCAGTTGCAATGAAGCCAACTTGAACATCTCCGGTGTAGCCTTCTGCTGGTGTGAATTGGTAGTTACCTTGGTTATCGGTCTCTATCACACCTTGACCTTCCATTAGGCTCACTGACTCAATGCTCAAGCTGTCGCCTTCTGCATCGCTCAAGGTCGATAGCATGTCATCATTGGTGAACGACAAGGTGCCATCCGCTGCCATTTCTGTGGTAGAAACGCTGCCGATTTCTGGAGAAGCATTCTCTTGTGGTGCGTCTTCTTTCACGACCACACCTGTTTGCTCATCATGAAGCACACCGTCTTTATCAATTACGTAAGCGATATCCGCTTCACCAGTAAAGCCTGGTGCTGGATTGAATGTCCATGTGCCATCACCGTTATCGACAATCTCACCTTGGCTGCGATCAGCTAGGTGAACGAATTTCACTTCATCACCCGCGTCAGCATCTACGTTTTCTGCCAATCCAATTAGGTCATCAGCGGTTAGGATAACGGGTTCACCCGCTAGGGTTTCGAAGTCACCTGAATCGATGCCATCTTCGAACTCTTCTGGCTCGTCACCATAATCCACCGTTGTTGCGGTCACGGTTACGAAGAACTCGCCATTAAAGTCAGCCGGAGGCGTCATTTGCAGGTCTGAAATATCCCACTCGTTCAAGTCGATGTATTGACCCGGTTCCGTAATGGTAATGGTGTTCACACCATCCGTAACTTCGAAGCCAACAGGGAAACCAGTCATCACTAGGTTACTTAGCGTTTCTGAATCGTCGATTAGACCGACATTCAAGCCTAGGTGACCCGTTTCGTCCTCACCGAACACTAACGGACCATCATGGTCGGTTGTGATGACTGCGCCATCCGCAACAGGGCGAACAAACACTGGTACATCAAGTACCGTCTCAAACTCACCGTCACTTACCACAACTTGCAAGTCAGAAACCCCTGCAAAATCGCCAGTCGGTGTGAATGTCCAAGTACCGTCACCGTTGTCTGTTACCTCACCACCATCTTCACCTTCTGCGGTGATAATGCGTGATACGACTAGGTTTTCAGTATCGATGTCGCCGAACAAGTTCATCAGGTCGCCAGCATCGAAGGTGAATGCGCCATCTTCGTCGGTTGCCATAAAGGCATTACCTACATTGAATGGTGCATCGTTAACTGGAATAACATCCACATTCAACGAACCTTCAACCACTTCTTCACCATCCGTCGCGGTGTAGCCCAGTTCCACCAAACCATTAAAGTCTTGAGTGGTTACCAAGTGGTACATACCATCTGGTTGCTGGGTTAATGTCGCGTTTGCAGGAGCACGAACCGTGATGCTTTCTACGCTGATTTCGTCACCATCAAGATCCGTGACTTGATCCGCGATGTAAGCTGGGTCAATCACCATGACCACATCTTCTTCGCCCTGCATCTGGATGGTTGGCGCTTCTGGTGCATCGTTTACCGCTTCGATGTTGAGATTGCCTTCAACCGGCGTAACCAAATCACCATCGCTAACGCCGAACGACATTGGCACATCGCCGTTGAAGTTCTCAGCCGGAGTGAATGACCAAGTTCCATCACCGTTGTCTAGCAAGTCACCGTATTGCTCATCAATCACTAGGTCGACAGCAGACAGTTCGTCGTAGGTGTTATCGATGTCTGTCGCGTTAGCAAGCAACATGTCCTGCGTGATAAGAATGGTGGTATCTTCAGTGCCAGCTAAGTTCACTGGCGTTGATTGCGGCGCATCATTAATTGGGTTCACCGTTAGGTCAACGCCCACTTCCACGCTCGCACCATCGTTATCAATCAAGTCGAAGCTTAGATCGATATCGCCATTAAAGTTCGCATCAGGCGTAATCGTGAAGCTACCATCTTGGTTCTCAACAACGGTTGCATTGGCTACCGCGGTTAAGTTCACCGCTTCTAGATTATCGCTATCGACGTCACCCGCTTGAGCCAGTAACTGCTCTTGACTCAATGTGATTGAACCGTCTTCATCGACGCTGTAAGCCAAGTCGCCAGATACCGGAGCATCATTGACTGGCAATACATCAATGTTCGCGTTGGTTGTCGCAGTTGCACCGTCTTCATCAGCGACTACCACATCGAGACTTACGCCACCGTTGAAGTTTTCATTTGGCGCGAAGCTGTAAGTACCATCGTCATTCGCCGTTAGAATACCGTCGCTACCACTGTAAGAGACGCTTTCTAGGCTCACGTCACCTTCCACATCGCTTGATTGCGCTAGCAGTTGCTCTTCCGTGAAGATAATGACTTCGTCTTCATTGACAGAGTAACTTGTCGCACCTGCGATTGGTGGATCGTTCACCTCAAGTACTGTGATACCCGCAGTGGTTGAATCCGTAGCACCCTCTTCATCGACAACCACAACGTCTAGGCTGACCTCGCCATTGAAGTTCTCGTTTGGCGAGAAGGTGTACGTACCATCTCCGTTGATTTCTAGCACACCATCGTTACCGCTGTAGCTCACGCTATCAATCGATACATCACCTTCAATATCCGATGAGTTCGCTAGTAGCTGTTCGTCACTGATGGTGATCGAGTTATCTTCATGCACTGTGTAAGACGTGCTGTCTGCCACCGGTGGATCGTTCTCTGGTGTGACTGTCACATCGATATTCGCGGTCACGGTGTCCGTGCCATCGGAAACATCGAAGGTAAAGTTCACGTCGCCATTGAAGTTTTCGTTCGGTGCGAAGCTGTAAGTGCCATCGCCATTGTCGGTTAGGACACCGTCCGCGCCAGTGTAAGTAACACCTTCTATCGATAGGTCATCGCCATCGATATCCGTTGCACCATCAAGCAGGTCTTGATCAGTGAAGGTCAACACGCCATCTTCACCAATGGTAAACGCTTGGTCCTCAGGCTGCGGCAAGTCGTTAACTGGGTTAACCGTTAGGTCAGCCGTTGCAACGATCGTATCGGTGCCATCGTTGATATCGAACGTGATATCAATATCGCCATTGAAGTTCGCATCAGGCGTAATGGTAAAGCTGCCATCGTCGTTTGCCGTAACCGTCGCATCACCGTCAACCACTAGGTTAGAAGCGGTTAGCGCATCACCTTCTACATCCGACGCTTGAGCCAACAATTGTTCTTGGCTCAACGTGATTGAGTTGTCTTCGTCGACGCTGTACGCCAGGTCACCCGATACTGGAGCATCATTGATTGGCAGAACATCAATGTTTGCCGTCGTCGAAGCGGTCGCACCATCTTCGTCTACGACTACAACATCAAGGTTCACTTCACCATTGAAGTTTTGGTTTGGTGCAAAGCTGAACGTACCATCACCATTGTCGGTAAAGATACCTTCGCTGCCACTGTAGCTCACGCTATCAAGTGCTACCTCACCTTCAATATCGGAGGAGTTCGCCAACAACTGTTCTGCACTGATGGTGATGACTTCATCTTCATCAATGGTGTAACTGGTTGCGCCTGCGATTGGTGGATCATTCACCTCAAGAACGGTAATACCCGCTGTTGTTGTATCAACCGCGCCGTCCTCGTCAACAACGACAACATCTAGGCTAACATCGCCTGTAAAGTTTTCGTTTGGTGAGAAGGTATAAGTACCATCGTCGTTGATTTCTAGCACACCGTCGTTACCGCTGTAGCTCACGCTGCTGATAGCAACATCGCCTTCAATATCCGACGAGTTCGCCAACAGCTGTTCATCACTGATGGTGATCGAGTTGTCTTCGTGAACCGTGTAAGACGTGCTGCCCGCAACTGGCGGATCGTTCTCAGGCGTCACACTCACATCAATGTTGGCAGAGTTCGTATCCGTACCGTCTGACACATCGAAGGTAAAATTCACATCGCCATTGAAGTTCTCATTCGGTGCGAAGCTGTACGTGCCATCACCATTGTCGGTTAAGACACCATCCGCGCCAGTGTAAGTCACGCCTTCAACAGTTAGGTTGTCACCTTCTACATCTGTTGCACCTGTTAATAGGTCTGCATCTGTGAAGGTGAGAATACCGTCCTCACCCACTGTGAACGCCTGATCTTGTGGCTCTGGTGCATCGTTGACAGGTGTTACCGTTAGGTCAAGACCAGCAGCAACCACTTCTTCGCCATCCGTGACATTGTAACTAAATTCAATATCACCGTAGAAGTTTTCGCTCGGAGTAATGGTGAAGCTGCCATCCTCGTTCATTTCAACCGTTGCATTTTCATCGTTAGTGCTTAGGTTGATTGCACTTAAATCATCGCCATCAATATCAACGGCGTGTTCAAGCAGCTGCTCTTGAGTCAGCGTGATACTGTTGTCTTCGGCAGTGACTGCACTGATATCACCCGTCACCTCTGGCGCATCATTGGTAGGCGAGATATGAATAGTCACATCTTGCGTTGCTGTCGCTGTTGTTCCGGTATCCACATCCGTAGATGTTGCGTTCACGGTTAACGTCACATCACCATTGAAGTCTGCAGATGGAATGAACTCCAGACCTTCTAGCTCACCCGGTTGTAGTGACCAAGTGCCGTCACCGTTATCAATACCAGCTGATAGTGAGCTACCCTCTGGCACATCTTCAATCAAGATAGCGAGATTCTCGGAACCATCCGTATCGGTCAGCGCTGCATCGATATCAAGTGGCACTGGTGTATCTTCAGTACCAATGATTTGGTAATCCGCATCTGCTACCGTGATTTCGATGTTGTCGATGCCGAACGACTCGTCAGGAATACTTTGGTTTAGCGTAGAACCAAAGCCTAACTGAAGCTGACCGTCTTCTACCGGAACGGTTAAGTTCACTTGGTGTGCCTGATCATTCCAGAAGCTAAAGCCTTCGCCTTGTGAAGAACCGTGGACGACTTCACCAACTTCGTTTCCGTTAGAGTCGTAAAGCGTTGTCGTGCTATCTTGTGTACGGAACGCTGAGTTTTCCAAGGTCGTTAGCTGTTCGCCACCCACAAAGATTTGGAACGACTCGCCATCCCAAGAATCGATTTCGTAGAAGCTAAATGAGATATTAACTTCATTGACATCGCTTGGGATCTCGTAAGTTTTGCTAACCGCTTCATCACCGCCAGTGCCACCAATACGACCCAGCATGTCGCCCGTTTCGAAGCCTTGTGAACTCTCAGTGTTCGCGTTCCAACCGTTCGAGCCAGACTCGAAGTTATCAGAAGCAATCACTAAATCCGAAGCAATCGACAGCTCTGGCATATCGACCACAGATTGCACATCAATGTTTGCTTCTGCAGGAACCGTTGCGGTGCCATCGTTGACATCAAACGTCACGTTCACGTTGCCATCGAAGTTTTCATTCGGTGCGAAGGTGTACGTGCCGTCACCGTTATCAACCAAGGTACCGCTGTCAGAAGCAACATTTTCAACCGTTAGGTTATCACCATCGATATCACCTGCATTTTGCAGCAGTTGCTCTTCGGTGAAGGTGAAACTGGTGTCTTCTTGCGTGACGAACTGTGGCTGACCAACCGTTGGTAGGTCGTTCACTGGGTTCACTGTCAGATCTGCAGTGGCTTGAATGGTTGCATCACCGTCAGTAATGTCGAAGCTCAAATCAATGTCGCCATTGAAGTCTGCATCCGGCGTGATAGTGAAGCTACCATCATCTTTCGCAACAACGGTCGCATTGCCGTCAACAGTTAGGTTCGATGCAGTTAGGTCATCACCATCCACATCACCTGCTTGCGCAAGAAGCTGCTCTTGGCTCAGTGTGATAGCACCATCTTCATCTACGCTGTAAGCCAAATCACCAGATACCGGAGCATCGTTGACTGGCAATACATCGATGTTTGCGTTGGTTGCTACGGTTGCACCATCTTCATCAGTAACGACAACGTCTAAGCTCACGTCACCATTGAAGTTTTCATTTGGCGCGAAGCTGAACGTACCATCACCGTTATCGGTAAAGATACCGTCGGAACCGCTGTAGCTAACGCTATCAATCGCGACTTCGCCTTCGATATCTGAAGCGTTCGCCAATAGCTGTTCAGAGCTGATGGTGATCACTTCGTCTTCGTTGACTGAGTAGCTAGTCACGCCCGCGATTGGTGGATCATTCACCTCTAGAACCGTGATACCCGCAGTGGTTGCGTCCGTTGCGCCTTCTTCATCGACAACGACTACATCTAGGCTGACTTCGCCGTTGAAGTTCTCGTTTGGCGAGAAGGTGTACGTGCCATCACCATTATCTTGGAACACGCCATCTGCGCCGCTGTAGCTCACGCTATCAATTGAAACGTCGCCTTCAATATCCGACGAGTTAGCCAACAGCTGTTCGTTGCTAATGGTAATGGAGTTGTCTTCATGAACCGTGTAAGACGTACTGCCTGCGACCGGAGGATCGTTCTCTGGTGTCACACTCACATCGATGTTCGCAGTAACCGTATCGGTACCGTCAAACACATCGAACGTGAAGTTCACATCGCCATTGAAGTTCTCGTTCGGAGCAAAGCTGTACGTGCCATCACCGTTGTCAGTTAGGACACCGTCAGCGCCTGTATAAGTCACCCCTTCTACCGATAGGTCATCGCCATCGATATCTGTTGCGCCAGTAAGAAGAGCTTCATCGGTGAAGATGAGAATACCGTCCTCACCCACGGTAAAGGCTTGGTCTTGCGGCTGTGGCAAGTCGTTGACTGGATTAACCGTTAGATCTGCCGTTGCAACGATAGTATCGGTGCCATCGTTGATGTCGAACGTGATATCAATGTCGCCATTGAAGTTCGCATCAGGCGTAATAGTGAAACTACCATCGTCATTTGCAGTTACCGTTGCATCGCCATCAACCACTAGGTTAGATGCGGTTAGCGCATCACCTTCCACATCTGAAGCTTGAGCTAACAGCTGCTCTTGGCTTAGCGTGATTGAATTGTCTTCATCGACGCTGTAAGCCAAGTTGCCTGATACTGGCGCATCGTTGATTGGTAATACATCGACAGTGATGTAAGTATCAACCTCTGCACCATCTTCATCACGAATGGTTACATCCAACTGTACTTGACCGTTGAAGTTTTCATTTGGTGCGAAGCTGCAAGTGCCATCACCGTTTACTGAGAAGATTCCGTCTGGGCCATCGTAGTTGATGCCAACTAGCTCAACCTCCCCTTCCACATCCGAAGCATTCAGCAGAACTTGTGACTCGTTGAATGTCAGTACCGAATCTTCATCAATGGTGTATGCCGTAGGACCAGCGATTGGCGGATCGTTTACTTCAAGCACGGTAATGCCAGCGGTGGTTGAATCCGTTGCGCCGTCTTCATCCACGACAACAACATCTAGGGTCACTTCACCATTGAAGTTTTCGTTTGGCGAGAAGGTGTATGTTCCGTCACCATTGATTTCTAGAACACCATCGCTACCACTGTAGCTCACGCCATCAATTGCAACTTCCCCTTCAATATCAGAAGAGTTCGCTAATAACTGCTCATTACTGATGGTGATGGAGTTGTCTTCATGAACGGTGTAAGACGTGCTACCTGCGACAGGAGGATCGTTCTCTGGTGTGACAGTCACATCGATATTTGCGGTCACAGTATCCGTGCCATCTGAAACATCGAACGTGAAGCTCACCTCACCATTGAAGTTCTCGTTTGGTGCAAAGCTATAAGTACCGTCACCATTGTCAGTTAGGACACCATCCGTACCTGTATAGGTTACCTCCTCTACCGACAAGTCATCACCTTCAATGTCCGTTGCACCGGCTAATAGCTCGCCATCGGTAAAGGTTAAGACGCCATCTTCACCAACAATGAATGCTTGGTCTTGTGGTTCTGGCGCATCATTAACAGGTGAAACCGTAAGCTCTAAGTTTGTTGATACAACATCATTACCGTCAGACACGTCAAACGTAAAGGTGATGTCACCGTTATAGTCAGCATCCGGCGTTAAGGTGTAAGTGCCGTCGCCATTGTCAGTGATGGTGATGTTTTCATCATCCGTTGCAAGGTTGAGTGCCGTGAGTTGATCGCCATCCAAATCACGTGCATTCGCCAGTAAATCCTCTTGCGTGATGATGATTGAACCGTCTTCTTCAACCTGTGCCGATACAGGCAAGGCTTCAGGAGCGTGCTCAATATGCGTACCTGTTGCGTTAACGTAGATGGTTTGAGATACCGTTTCAGAGTCATCATTTGATAGCTCTGTTGCAGTCGCAGTTACGTTAATTTCTAGCTGTTGATTGAAATCTTCCGGCAACTGAATTTGCAACTCTTGGTCAATCGCAGTTGTCGGTAGGGTAACCGAACCATCTGGGCCGACAGTCACTTCACCGCTGTAGATTTGGCTGTTCACCTCACCCACATCAATAGTGAAGTTGAAGTCGGAATAATCAGCATCCCCACCACCATATAGGTCTTCAAAACCGTAAACCAGCTCACCATCTTCATTGACGGTGGTGCGGGTATGCTCAATGCCATCTTGGTTTAGCTCAGGACTTGAACCACCATGGAAAACTGCATCACCAAATTGGCTTTGAATAACCGTTTCAGAGCCATCCGCGCCGACAAAAACAAGTTGTGGGTCAACCGTATCCATATTTGCAGGAGAGCCATCTGCTGCACGGAACTCGTACTGACCATCTTGCATTGATGAGAAGTCATTAAAGTTATGACCGTTTGGAATCAAGAACAGGTTGAAGCTTTCCCCTTCCGAGATTTGGAAGCTGAATTGGTCTTGTCCAGGAACCAGATCACCGCCACCACCGACTTGAGAAGCATTTTCATAAACGACTTCAACACCAGTGATGTTGCCATCTTCGTCAACTTTGTAGTAACCAGCAGCATTTTGATAGCCAGCGGTTTCACCTTCGAACGTAACCGTAATTTCAGTATCATTGAAACTGGTTATACCGTTGTCTTGATCATTCAGTACACCTTCGTTGTCATAGCTGATTACTGAACCTTCTGGCACGCCGTCAACGGTAACGGTAAGTGTTTCGGATAGATCTTGGTCAACCAGCGCAGCCGCAATATTCAGCTCAACAATGCCGCCTGGGTCAACCAAGATAGCTTGGTCATCCACGTTCACGCCATCGCCGTCTGTGATGACAAGGTCTGGCGCATCCGCAACGGCTTCGATGTGGACATTGATGTCTTGCTCTACTTCATCGGTGCCGTC